>NZ_CP016201.1:1016790-1095371 GCF_001683335.1 Selenomonas sp. oral taxon 126 | reverse complement strand
GCCGACGACGGCGCGCGGGGCGATGCCCTCCATGACGAGGGTTGCGGCGAGATAGGCGTGATCGCCGCCGATGTCCGCGAGCACGGTACCGTGCGGGACGAATGCGGCAATCGCCGCGAGACGCGCATCGAGCTGCATGAGATCCTCCTTTCCAATCCGGATGTAAAGAGCATGGTATATCAGCTTCCCCCGTAGCGACGGGGGAAGTGGCACGCCGCAGACGTGACGATAGGGGCACCACTGCCTCATACGACTTTCTTACGATAGAAAACAAGCATCGTCCAGAGCGCCCCTTCCACCGCAAGCGGTCCCCCTCCCCCGCTCCGGCGGGGAGGCTATACAGAATGCCCCTTCACAGACATAAGAAAGGAGTGTAACTGCTGCGTTACACTCCTGTTGTTGCAAATGGCTCCTCGAACTGGACTCGAACCAGTGACATTCTGATTAACAGTCAGACGCTCTACCGACTGAGCTATCGAGGAATGTGTCAGACATGGGTATTATAAGGGCAATGCTCCCCCGTGTCAAGAGAAATATTGCTTGTCGGCAGGAAACGCATGTGTTATAATCAAAACAGGCGTTGCCATACGGTAGGCGGTTAGCCCCCCGAAGGGGGGCGATGCTTATGACCCTTTACGACTTCTTGTCGATCGTATTCCTCGTAACGATCTGCATCATAGCGTTGAGATAATAAGAGAACCCGCCTGAGCGACCAACTTTGGCGGGTAATCTTACCTAGTAGAGTTTGGGGACTAGCCGTTTTACCGGCAGTGCCTTTTGTATGCTTATTATACGATATTCTGCATAATTCGTCAACTACTCAAGGAAATCCCGCAACACCTTGCTGCGGCTCGGATGGCGCAGCTTCCTGAGCGCCTTTGCCTCAATCTGGCGGATGCGCTCGCGCGTCACGCCGAAGCTCTGCCCGACCTCCTCGAGCGTACGCGAGCGCCCATCCTCGAGCCCGAAGCGCAGACGCAGGACATTCTTCTCGCGGTCAGTGAGAGTCTCCAAGACCTCCTCAAGCTGTTCTCTGAGGAGCATGAACGATGCAGCCTCTGCGGGCGCGGGTGCCGCCTCATCCTCGATGAAGTCGCCGAGGTGGGAGTCCTCCTCCTCGCCGATCGGCGTCTCAAGCGAGACCGGCTCCTGCGCGATCTTCATGATCTCGTGGACGCGCGCGACGCTGATGCCCATCTCCTTTGCAATCTCCTCGGGGCGCGGGTCACGTCCAAGCTCCTGCAGGAGCTGGCGGGAGATGCGGATGAGCTTGTTGATCGTCTCGACCATGTGCACAGGGATGCGGATTGTGCGCGCCTGATCGGCAATCGCACGCGTAATCGCCTGACGAATCCACCACGTTGCGTACGTGCTGAACTTGTAGCCCTTGCTGTAGTCAAATTTCTCAACCGCCTTGAGGAGCCCGAGGTTGCCCTCCTGGATGAGATCGAGAAAGAGCATGCCGCGCCCGACGTAGCGCTTTGCGATGCTCACAACGAGGCGCAGATTCGCCTCCTCGAGCCGATGCCGCGCACTCTCGTCGCCCGCCTCCATGCGCTGCGCGAGTTCGACCTCCTCCTCCGCTGTCAGCAGAGGCACATGCCCTATTTCCTTCAGATACATGCGGACGGGGTCGTCGAGAGAGATGCCCTCGGGCACGGTGAGATCGATCTCGACCTCCTCCTCCTTCTCGGGAGGATCGTCGTCCACGGGTTCTTCTACTGTCGTACTCGGCACATCATCGACAATCTCAACCCCCTCGTCGCTGAAGCGCTGGTACATATCGTCCATTTCGTCGGGGGACATATCCTGTTTTTGCAGTGCGTCTATGAGTTCGCCATACGTCAGCGTGCCGCCGTTCTTCTTGCCCTTGGCAAGCAGGCGTTCAATGATGTCGGCGCCCGGCGCTTTTGGCTGCTCCGTCCCCTCTGTCATAACGCTGTCCTCCTGTCGTGTATTCGTGATCAAAGATCAATGTTCCCCTGTAATTTACGCAGACGCACGGGATGCCGGAGCTTCCTGAGCGCCTTTGCCTCAATCTGGCGGATGCGCTCGCGCGTCACGCCAAAATTCTGCCCGACCTCTTCGAGCGTACGCGAACGTCCGTCCTCGAGCCCGAAGCGCAGACGCAAGACCTCCGCTTCGCGCGGCGCGAGCGTCTTCAGCACGTCTGCAATCTGCTCCTTGAGCAGCATCATCGATGCCGCATCCGCAGGATCGAGTGCTGCCTCATCCTCGATAAAGTCGCCGAGGTGGGAGTCCTCCTCCTCGCCGATGGGTGTCTCGAGCGACACCGGCTCCTGCGCGATCTTCATGATCTCGCGCACGCGCGCCGTGTTCAGCCCCATATGCTTCGCCACCTCGTCGGGTGTGGGGTCGCGCCCGAGCTCCTGCAGCAGCTGCCGCGAAATGCGGATATACTTGTTGATCGTCTCGACCATGTGCACGGGGATGCGGATTGTGCGCGCCTGATCGGCAATCGCACGCGTAATCGCCTGCCGTATCCACCACGTTGCATATGTGCTGAACTTGTAGCCCTTGCTGTAGTCAAATTTCTCAACCGCCTTGAGGAGCCCGAGGTTGCCCTCCTGTATGAGGTCGAGAAAGAGCATGCCGCGCCCGACGTAGCGCTTTGCGATGCTCACAACGAGGCGCAGATTCGCCTCCTCGAGACGATGGCGTGCGCGCTCGTCGCCCGCCTCCATACGCCGTGCGAGCTCGACCTCCTCCTCTGCAGTCAGCAGGGGAACGCGGCCGATCTCCTTGAGGTACATGCGCACGGGATCGTCCAGTGAGATGCCCTCGGGGACGCTGAGGTCGATCTCGACCTCCTCCACATCCTTATCTAGTTCATCAACGGGTTCGAGGACCTCGTCATCACTGCCCTCGCCGACCGCCGTATCGTCCACAATCTCGATGCTCTCATCGCTGAGCTGCTGATAGAGTCCGTCCATATCGTCGGGGGTCATGTTCCATACGCCAAAGACCTCAATGAGTTCGCCGCAGGTGAGTGTCCCGCCGTTCGCCTTCCCCTTTGCCAAAAGTTCGCTGATATTTCCCATTCCCGTCATTTCATCCCGTTCGATCCGTGCTGCTGCCGTCTGCATTTTGCCCCCTCCTTTCAGTCTGTAATATTATCTAATAAATCCTATTGTTTAGTATATCGCTGTAAATCTGCGGGCGCTAAAGCCCCACGCCTTCATTCGTGCAAATTTTCACGGGCGATCTCATCCTGTATTCTCTTCACTTCGTTTAATTCGTCAATATAGCCCTCTTTTCCTTCTTGCATCATCTCCTCGGCGCGGCGTGTGTGCCGTGCAAGTGCATGTGCCAGACAGGCACGTCTGAGCATCCCCAGAGCCTCCCGATAGGACGCCTCCGTACGCCCCTCCTCGACGATGGCGCGGGTGAGCTCATCCCCCGTCGCTGTAGGCTGTGCGGCGATAAAGTCCGCGTCCAAAATACCGCCCGCATCGAGATGTGCCGCCATCGTTTGGAGCAGCTGCGCGATGAATTCGTCGGGAAAATCCTCCATCGGAACGAAAGATAAAATTTCGGTGAGAAGCGAAGAATCACGCCAAATTGCCGCAATGATCTCGCGCCCTGCGCGGCGCAGGGCATGATCGACCTGCCGCACGGGCATGCGCTGCGGCGCGGCGCTCTGCACCTGCTCCGCACCGCCCTGCCGCAAAAAGCGGCGCAGGGCATCCGTCACGATCCCCTCATCGAGAAAGAGCTCCGCCGCCGTCTGCCTCACATAGGCGGCGCGCGTGACCTCGTCCAGCTCCGCGAGCACGGGCAGCATCTCCCTGAGCGCGGCACGCCGCCCCTCCACAGTGTCCGTCATACGCGTGCGCACGTGGCGCAGACGGAATGAGGGCGCAGGGACAGCTGTCTCCACGAGGGCGCGGAACGCCTCCGCGCCATGCGTGCGGACGTATTCGTCAGGGTCTTTGCCGTCGGGCAGGAGGAGCACGCGCACCTCTGCCGCACGCCCGCGCACAGCTGCGAGGGCGCGCAGGGTCGCCTCCTGCCCCGCAGCATCGCTGTCATAGCAGAAGACGATGCGCGGCGCACGGCGCAGGAGCAACGCGGCGTGATCGCTCGTGAACGAGGTGCCAAGCGTCGCAACGACGTTCGTGACACCCGCCTCCCACGCGGCAATCGCGTCCATATAGCCCTCGACGACGATTGCCGCCCCCTCGCTCGCAATCGCACGGTGCGCACGGTCGAGTCCAAAGAGGAGCTTTCGCTTGTTGAATACGGGGGTCTCCGCCGTATTGAGGTATTTCGGCTGCGCGTCGCCGAGCGTGCGCCCGCCGAAGGCGACAACGCGCCCACGTTCATCCGCAATCGGGATGATGACGCGGTTGCGGAAGCGGTCGTACACGCCCTCGCCGCGCTCACGTTTCACGGCAAGCCCCGCCGTTACGAGGATGTGCTCGGAGATACCGCGCCTTCGAAACGCATCGGAGAGCTTTGACCACGCGTCGGGCGCGAAGCCAATGCCATAGCGCGCAATCGCCTCGTCCGTGATGCCGCGCCCCGCGAGGTACGCCTTGCCCGCCGCGCCGTAGCGCGTCACGGTGAGACAGTTGTGAAAGAAATCACGGGCAAGCGCATTCACCTTGCGCAGATCGTCCAGCTCCCTGAGACGTGCCTCCTCGCGCGGGTCGCGCTGCCGCTCGGGCTTTTCGATGCCGAGCAGCTCCGCCTGACGCAGGATCGCCTCGAACGGCGTGATGTGCTCTATGAGCGAGATGAATTTGAACGCGTCACCGCCCGCGTGGCAGCCGAAGCAGTAGAAGAAGCCGTCGGCGGGCACGACGGAGAACGACGCAGTCTTTTCGTTGTGGAAGGGGCAGCAGCCCCAGTAGCGGTTGCCCTTGCGCTTCAGCGGGACATAGCCCTGCACGACGGCAAGGATGTCGGTCTGCGCGCGCACCTGCTGCACAAAGGCCTCCATCCTTGGGTCACGCATATTTTTCTCCTTATCTTTTTTTGTAATCTTATCGTCTGTCGGCTTGCTCCCACGTTCCGACGAGGATGCTGTCATGCCGTTATCCACAGCCTCCCCCGTTGCTACGGGGGAGGGGAACCGCGCAAGCGGTGGAAGGGGCGCCCCGTCTCACCTAGATCGGTTTGATCGTCATCTGATCCACGGGCGGGATGTAGATCTCACGGAAGAGCGCGACGGCATAGCTGTCCGTCAGCCCCGCCACATAGTCCACGACGCACTGCTCCCGCCCCCAGCGCTCCTCGCGCGCGATGAACTCGGGCGGAAGCGTGTGGAAATACACGGTGAAATGATCCATGAGGGCGCGCAGAACAAAGCCCGCCTGTGCGCGCTCGTGTGCGAGCGTCTTGGAGTGGTAGATGCGCTCGAACATAAACGTGCGGAACGTATCCATGACATGCTGCACCTCATCCGAGAGTGCCGCGTCGCCGCGCGTCTCCGAGGTGACAATCATATCCGACACCATGCTCGTAATCATCGCAGACGTATCCGTGCCGAACGCATCGCGCACCTCGGCGGGCAGCTCCCCGGGCGTCAGCAGCCCTGCGCGGATGCTGTCGTCGTAGTCGTGGCAGAGGTAGGCAATCCGGTCGGCAATGCGCACAATCCGCCCCTCGAACGTCGTCGGTATGCCCTTGCCCGTATGGTTCAGAATGCCGTCGCGCACCGCGCCCGTGAGATTCAGCCCATGCCCGCCGCGCTCCAACACCTCGACCATGCGCAGACTCTGCTCGTTGTGGGCAAAATGCCCCGTGATCTCCTCTACAACCGCCTCGCCCGCGTGTCCGAATGGCGTGTGTCCGACATCGTGCCCGAGCGCAATCGCCTCCGTCAGATCCTCGTTCAGCATGAGTCCGCGCGCAATCGTGCGCGAGATCTGCGCCACCTCGAGCGTGTGCGTCATGCGCGTGCGGTAGTGATCGCCCGCAACGATATAGACCTGCGTCTTGTGCTTGAGCCGACGGAACGATTTCGAGTGCAGAATGCGGTCGCGATCCCGTTGAAATTTCGTGCGGAAGGGGCACTCCTCCATCGGATGACTGCGCTTTGCGTCTTTGCTCCGCGCCGCCAACGGAGAGAGGAGTGCATCCTCCTGCGCCTCAAGCCGCTCCCGAACGGTCAAGGCCGCCACCTCCCGCCTACTTGACGACCATGACGGGGATCTTCGACTCCTCGATCACCTTCTGACTGACGCTGCCGATGAGAACGCCCTTGAGGAGCCCGAGTCCGCGGCTGCCCATGATAATGATATCGCTGCCCTCCTCGTCTGCAACTTCGAGAATGCTCCTGGCGATGTGCCCGCTCTTGACGTGCTTGCGCGCCTTGCGGTCGCCCGAGAGCTTTTCCCAGATGCGGTCAAAGACGATGTGACTCGGAATGTCCTTGTTGATGTTGCTCGCAACATAGACGAAGTCCAGCTCCGCATCGCATTTCTCCGCAAAGAACAGAGCCTCATCGACCGCCTTGCAGCCATTGACCGATCCATCGACCGGAACGAGGATCTTTTTGATCTTGCTCATCATAATCCCTCCTAATCAATCTTTAACAAGAATATTTCCTAAGGTATCAGTATATTTCGATGATTGACAGGAAAAATCCTCTCTCTGCGAAAAAAAAGTATGACAGGAGAACTCTCCCCGATGCCTTATGCTGCAAACGGATGGTAATGCCGATAGGTGAAGCGATGTCCCTAAGCGAACCCTAGTGAAGCAAGTGAGTAAAGTATGCGTTCTGCCCCCGGCGTACTTCTTTCGTTCAAGCGAAGCGCGTTTAAGAAGTGCGCCGGTATTTAGGCAGATAAGCATACGATCACTTGCGCAACTAAGCGTTCGCGTGGGACACGCGTCACGGGAAAGCCCCCCTACAGCATCCCTTCCTCGGAAAAGCTAAAGAACGCGTCGCCCCCGAGGATCACATGATCGGTCACAGGGATGCCGAGGAGCGCGCCCGCATCCTTCAGCACGCGCGTGAGGCGGTGATCCTCCGCGCTCGGGGCGGGATCTCCGCTCGGGTGGTTGTGCACGAGGATGATATGCGCCGCGCCGCAGCGGATCGGCGGCTCGAACACCTCGCGCGGATGCACGAGCGTGTTCGTGAGCGTGCCCACGGACACATCCGCAACCATCAGCACCTCATTCTTCGCAGTGAGCGGCAGGACGAGGAAATGCTCGCGCTTCTCCGCGCGAAAGCGCGGGCGCAGCAGCGCCGCCACGTCCGCCCCCTCACGGATGCGCGGGCGGCTCTTCGCAGTCTGCTGCGCGCGTCGTCCAAGCTCGAGCGCGGCGAGCACGGTCGCCGCCTTTGCCGTGCCGATGCCCGGGATGCGGGCGAACTCGGCGCAGGGCATCGCAAGGATCTCATGCAGCCCCGTCTCGCGGAACCGCGCAACAATGCCGCGCGCCACCTCGAGCACATTCTCGCCCGCGCGCCCCGTTCTGAGGAGGATCGCAAGCAGCTCAGCGTCGCTCAGCGCCCCTGCGCCGCGCGTAATCAGGCGCTCGCGCGGCAGCTCGCCCGCCGGCAGGTCACGCAGGTTCATCATCAGCCTCCATCGCGATGCCCGCCGTGCGTGCAAGCGCCGCAACGGCGTGGAGCGGCAGCCCGACCACATTCGAGAACGAGCCGTGCAGCTCCTCGACGTAGATTGCCGCGCGCCCCTGAATCGCATACGCGCCCGCCTTGCCCATCGGCTCGCCCGTCGCAACGTAGGCGGCAATCTCCGCATCCGTCATCGGAGCGAAACGCACCGTGGTCTCCGCCGCATCCGTGTATTCGCGCCCATCCACGACCCACGCAATCCCCGTGAGCACCGTATGCTGCCGCCCCTCGAGCTGTGAGAGCATATGGCGCGCATCCTCCGCATCCTTCGGCTTGCCGAACGCCATGCCGTTCAGCACGACGGCCGTATCCGCCCCAAGCACGGCGTGATCGGGGTACTCCTCGGCGACCTTGCGCGCCTTCATGAGCGCGTTGCAGATCACGGCATCGCGCGGGCGCTCCCCATCCTTTACCTCATCCACGGCGGGCGTGATCGAGACGAACGATGCCCCGATCTGCCGCAGGAGTGCACGCCGTCTGGGCGATGCAGACGCAAGAATAAACATATCCTCTCTCCGAATCAAAAGGGGCTGCTGCACGAGTCAAAACGTGCAACAGCCCCTTCACACATTTCTCTATGAAGGTGATTCGCCCCCACGTGGGCATTTTCCTGCAAATTTTTTACATCAAATACCGCAGGTACACATAGACCGTCGAGAGGACGATTGTGAGCAGCATGAGCGGGAAGCCGATCTTGAAGTAGCGGATGAAGCTGATGTGCACGCCGCGCTCCCCCGCCATGCCCGCCACAATGAGGTTTGCCGACGCGCCGACGAGCGTACCGTTGCCGCCGAGACACGCGCCGAGCGCGAGCGACCACCAGAGCGGCTCGAGGTTCTCGATGCCCATTGTGCCCATGTTCTGAATGAGCGGAATCATCGTTGCAACGAAGGGGATGTTGTCCAGCACGGATGAGATAATCGCACTCATCCAGAGGATCAGCAGCGATGTCGCCGTCAGATCGCCGCCCGTCGCCTCGACCGCCGTCTCCGCGAGCTGCGCGATAATGCCGACCTCGATCAGTCCGCCAACCGCGATAAAGAGTCCGATGAAGAAGAAGATCGTCGGCCACTCGACCGCGTGCATCGCCTTTTCGACGAGGTGCTCGCTGCCGCCCGCAAGGAGCAGCAGGAGGAAGCCGCCCGTCAGTGCAATCAACGAGGACTCAATGTGCGTAAAGGAGTGTGTGAAAAATCCGAGGATCGTCAGTCCAAGTACGAAGAGCGAGCGCTTTAGGAGACCGTGATCCGTAATTGCCGCCTTCTCGTCCATCTGCATCAGCTCCGCCTGCAGTTCCGGCGTTGTGACGAGGCTCTTGCGGTAGATCGCAGACATGATGAACATGACAACGAGCATGCAGATGATCGCAATCGGTGCGAGGTGCTCGATGAACATGACGAAGGTGAGCTCCTTCACCGCGCTGCCGATCATGATGTTCGGCGGGTCGCCGATGAGCGTCGCCGTACCGCCGATGTTCGACGCGACAATCTGCGTCAGGAGGTAGGGCATGGGGTCGAGCCTCAGTATCTTCGTGATGCTGAACGTCACAGGCACCATGAGGAGCACGGTCGTCACGTTATCGAGAAATGCTGAGAATACAGCAGTAATGATACATAGGTAGACGAGAATGCGGCGCGGCTCCGCCTTTGCGGACTTCGCCGCCTTGATCGCCACATAGTCGAACAGCCCCGTCTCCTTCGTCACGCCGACAAGCACCATCATGCCGACGAGGAGGCCGAGCGTCTCAAAGTCCACATGGTGCAGCGCGACCTCCTGCGAGAGGATGCCGAGCAGCATCATGAGCACCGCGCCGATCATCGCGGCAACGGTACGGTGAATCTTTTCCGAGACGATCACCATATACATTACGACAAAGATAATCGCGGCCAGCGTTTCCATTTAAGCGCCTCCTTTGTATCTGGTTTGCGGGCGACTCTACAATCTGCCACCACACACGACATTGTTCATTTTATCACAAAGTTTGAATATGTGACAAGTTTTTTTCAACGTACAATTTTATACACACGCAAAAGGAGCAGCGATATGAGGTCAGATTGCCTCGTATCGTTGCTCCTTTTGTCATTGGATATAAAAATGCTCCTCGTTCAAAGCGCCCCTTCCACCGCTTCGCGGTCCCCCTCCCCCGTGTCGAGCGGTCAACGTCAACCAATCACACTTCGCTAACGCTTGTGTTCTTGGGACGTTTTCCCATACGACCTGTTGCCCAATCAGCTACGTCCTTTCGGACTTGCTTCTTGGACAGGTCAGCAACGGGGGAGGCTTGGGGAAACGGCATATCAGCTTCCCCCGTCGCTACGG
Organism: Selenomonas sp. oral taxon 126; assembly: GCF_001683335.1. Classification (GTDB taxonomy): domain Bacteria; phylum Bacillota; class Negativicutes; order Selenomonadales; family Selenomonadaceae; genus Centipeda. Next base: position 1,085,437 of record NZ_CP016201.1, on the reverse strand, counting down.
GGGAAGTGTCACACCGCAGGTGTGACGATAGGGGCGCCACTGCCTATTACGACTCTCTCACGATAGAATGATTTCAAAACACATGCCCATCTTCTTCCACACCGTCATATTCATTTCCCGCACGAAGCTCATCCATCACCCGAGCAATCGCTTCACACACAGCGGAAAAATTGCGCTCAATCTGCCCATTTGTAAAGCGGAGCAGGTGAATACGATACTCCCTCAAGAAGGCTGTCCTCTCTGCATCGTAAAGCCGACCTTCTTCATCAAAGTGCCGGCTTCCATCAACCTCGACAGCAAAACGCAGACGTGCCGCATAGAAATCCACAATATATTTTCCAATCGGCTACTGGCGGCGAAAGTGCTCCGTATGTTTTGACAGATATTCATACCAAAGGCGGGACTCCTGCGGCGTCATATTTCGCCTCATTTCGCGCGCGTATTGCTTTCCCTTTGGGATGTAATCGCGCATAAAGTCCCTCGCTTTGTTCGTTCATTTCTCTTCTATCTTGCGTCATTTAGCTTCCCCCGTCGCGACGGGGGAAGTGTCACACCGTAGGTGTGACGATAGGGGCGCCGGTGGCTATTGCGCCTCTCTCGATAGATAACCTCTGCCGCTCAAGGCGCCCCTTCCGTCACGCTGCGCGTGCCACCTCCCCCATTGCGAATGGGGGAGGCTTTGGATTACGGCATATTAGCCTCCCCCGCCAGTGCGGGGGAGGTGGCGAGCATAGCGAGCCGATAGGGGCGCCCCCGAGAGCCCCTCAGTCGAGGCGCGCTCCCTCGATGCTAATATCGCGTGCCGCCGCAAAGCGATAGATGCCGAGCGTTGCCGTCGGGACGGGACGCGGCAAGCCAAATACATAGACCTCCTGCCCGAAGCCCATATCAAAGCGCGGCGCGGCATCCTGTACGAGTGAGGCGAGTATACCGCCCGGCAGGTCTGCGGCGTAGATGGTGAAGGCGTTCGCGTTGCCCGCCGCCTGCCCAATGCGGTAGTTGCCGAGCACGCCGTCGCTCGTGCTGCCAATGCGCCCCGTAATTCCGTAACTTCCCGGCGTGTCGGTATTCGTCAGCGTCGTGCCAAATGTGATGCCGTCCGCACCGAATACGCGCTCGTCCTCGCCGTCCGCGAAGCCCTCCGCACGCCCCGTAAAGGAGGGCAGCGCCTCGCCCTGCACAATGCTCCGCGCGTCGGCGGTGAGCGTGAGATCGCGGTGCGCGATTGTGCCTGTGCCCGTGAGCGTTGCCGTATTCAGACGATAGTTCCCCGCGCCCGTGCCCGTGAGCGTCAGCCCGCCAAAGGTCACAGCTTTGCCCGTGCCCGCGTTCTTGTCCGTGTATGTACCTGTGACAGGTGCGAGTGCGATGTCTGCGCCCTCACCGTCTGCAAAATTCGTGAGGGTGTAGTTCGTCCCCTTCGTGAGCGTCTGCGTGACATTCGCATTCCCGTCATACGTCTTGTCAAAGCGTGCGCCACCCATGAGTGCAAGATTCAGCTGCTTTGGCGTAATCGTGCCCGTGCCCGTGAGCGTGGTCTTATCCAGTGTGTAGTTGCCCGCACCCGTGCCTGTGAGCGTCAGCCCGTCAAAGGTCACGCCCTTGTTCACAGCGGCGTCTTTGCCCGCCGCATACGTGCCCGTGGCGGACGCAAGTGCGAGATGGTCGCCCTCCGTGCCGATAAAGCCCGTGAGGCTATAGTTCGTTCCCTTTGTGAGTGTCTGCGTAACGTTCGCCGTGCCATCGTAGGTCTTGTCAAAGCGTGCGCCGCCCGTGAGCGCGAGATTCAGCTGCTTCGCTGTGATACTGCCCGCTCCCTGCGCGGTACTCGCCGCGAGTGTGTAGTTCCCCGCGCCCGTACCTCCGAGTGCGACGCCTGTGTAGTTGACCGTATTTGCCGTCGCAACATCCTTGCTGTTGTACGTCGCACCCGTGGCGGTCGCCGTGACAAGGCTCTCCTCGCCGCTCACGACATTATTCAGCGTCGCATGGAACTTCGATATGTCTGCGGCAGTCGTGCCGTCGTAGGTCTTGCTCTGTGCCGCGACGCCGCTCATGGTCAGCACACGCGACTTGATGGTCGCGCCGCCGATGAGGTCATAGCCGAACTGGTCACTGTAGGCATCGTATGTGCCGACATCCTTCCCCGGATGGACGAGGGTGATGTGCGGGTCTGTTGTCGCAAAGACATTGCCGTCGTAGACTTTCTCAAGGCGCTTCGTGCCCTTCATCAGAGCCGTGAGCAGCGGCATGGTATGTCCCTCGTAGATGCGCCACGGCGTACCCTTGCCGCCCTCGGTCGCAACGATGGCATTGCCGTTCGCGTCCTTCCAATCCGTGTATGTCGCCGCCAACTTCATCTGTGCCTCGGGAGCGACCTTGACATCCGTCGTCACGTCAGCCCCATTGTTCGATTCGCCGACCGCCTGCCCTGCGCTGCCCGACTTCCATACGGCGTGGCGAATGCTGCCGCCGAGCGCCTGCCCCACAATGCCGCCGACCTTCTGATTCCCTGTGACCGTCCCCGTATTCCATGCATGCTGAAGGGTACTGTCATCTATCGCCCCCACAATGCCGCCGACCAGCTTACTCCCTGTGATAGCGCCCGTATTGCAGACATTCTGAATCACAGCGTTGTTCATTGCTCTCCCCACAATGCCGCCGGCAAGGAACTGACTCCTCACGCTGACCGTGCCCGCATTCCATGCATTCTGAATACTGCCGCCCGATACATCTCCCGCAATGCCGCCGACCTTCTGATTCCCAACGACACTGCCGGCGTATGAGACGTTCCGAATCTCAGTGCCGTCTGCATATCCCACAATGCCGCCGACCGCCTCGTCCCCCTCGACATAGCCGTCCACAAGGGAGAGATTCTCAATGCGTGCCCCGTCGGCATAGCCAAACAGACCAATACTGTAAGTATTCTGGCGATTGATATACAGCCCCCGCAGCGTGTGTCCCGCGCCGTCCAATCGTCCCGTAAATTTGTTGCCCACATCTCCAAGCGGCGCGAAGCCCGCGCCGCTGTTCCAATGCGTTGTCGCCGTCGCGTCGATGTCGCCGGCGAGGATGTATCTGCCGTCCCGTTTCGCATTGATATTCTGCAAGTCGTAGACGGTATGCACGCGCATATAGTCATAGTCCGTATGCGCCGTGCCGCCGAGGTTCGCTACATCCCATCCGCGCCCACTTGCAGATTTTGCGGTGTTCGGATACTTATAGTTATAGAAGGTACGCCACATAGAGCCGCCGCCCTCGTTGAAGTTTGCCGTCGCTCGATTGCCGACATCGTAGCCGATATGCGGGGTCTCGGCGCTGCGGATCTTGACGTTCGTCCCCGTGAGTGCCGTACCGTCTGTGTTCTGTATGTCATCCGTATTGAGGACTTTGACGTTCTTGCCCTCGATGTAGAGTTTGCTCGCCTTTACCGTACCGAGGTTCAGCACGTTGCCGTACTGTGTGCCCGCTGAGAGTGGACTATTACCCCCCCATGATGTACCAGCCGCGCTTGCAACAGCGTCGACATTCGCCGTCGAGAGGTAGAGTGCGCCCGTATTGACCTCAGAGCCTTTGGCGAAGAGGATGCCGTGCGGGTTCACGAGATAGACGTTCCTGCCGCCCTCGATCGTGCCGTAGATGTTCGACGCGCCCTCGCCCGTGACGAGGTTCAGATAGTCGCGCGTCTGTGCGCCGCCGTCGAAGCGTACCTTCTCGCCCGAGTCGACGGAGAAGTCCTCCCATCGGAGCACGTTGTGCTCGGTCTTGCCCGCGATGTCCATAACTGCGCCGCCCGTGGAGATATTCGCCTCCCCCGCATTCGTCTCGGCGTGTGCGCCCTCGATGGGCAGCGCGTACGCGTGCGGCGCGGCAAACGGCGCGGCGATACTCCCCGCAACGAGCGCACAGAGGAGCGTGCGGCGCAGATGTGCATTTGATGAGGCTTTCATATTGCGACTTCCTTTCTGATATTGTCCCATAGCTTCCGCATTTTTTCTTTATATTATAGCATTTTTATAGAGGCGTCACAAAAATTTGCAGAAAGTGACGATATCATACACGAAAGTGATGTGTTTCATCGCGTCAGAGCATCGAAAAGGAATGGCGGCAGGGGTGATATGCCGCAACCTAAAAGCCTCCCCCGTTGCGAATGGGGGAGGCTTGGGGAAACGGTATATGAGCCTCCCCCGCCGAAGCGGGGGAGGTGGCACGCACAGCGTGACGGTAGGGGCGCCACTGGCTATTGCGCCTCTCTCTCGATAGATAACCTATACCGCTCAAGGCGCCCCTTCCACCGCTCACGCGGTCCCCCTCCCCCATTGCGAATGGGGGAGGCTTGGGGAAACGGTATATGAGCCTCCCCCGCCGAAGCGGGGGAGGTGGCACGCGCAGCGTGACGGTAGGGGCGCTCCAAGCGTATGTATTCTTACCGCCGCAGACTCTCCCCATTCGTCGCAATGACTTCCCGATACCACGCGAACGACTTCTTGCGGTATCGCGCGAGTGTGCCCGTCCCGTCGTCATTTCGGTCCACATAGATAAAACCGTACCGTTTTGACATCTGCGCCGTCGACGCGCTCACGAGGTCGATGCAGCCCCACGTCGTATAGCCCATGACGGGCACGCCGTCGGCGATCGCCTCCTCCACCTGCACGAGATGATCGTTCAGATAGGAGATGCGATAGTCGTCCTCCACTGTCATGCCGCCCGCGCCGTCCGCGACGAGCTCGTCCTTTGCGCCCAGTCCGTTCTCGACAATAAAGAGCGGCTTCTGCCAGCGGTCATAGTATCGGTTCAGCACAAGGCGCAGTCCCTGCGGGTCGATCTGCCACCCCCACTCACTCGCCTTGAGATACGGATTCTTCTTCCCGCCGAGGAGGTTTCCGCCACCCGCCGTACCGCCCGCGCCCTCGCAGATGCTGACGTAGTAGCTGAACGAGACGAAGTCCACCGTATGCTCACGCAGCAGCTGCAGCTCCTCCTCCGTCGCGCGAATCTCGATGCCGTTCTCGCGGAAGTAGCGTTTCATATAGCCGGGGTAAATGCCGCGTACGTGCATATCGCCGAAGAAATCGTTAAAATGCTCCGCGCGCATGACGGCGATCATGTCCTCGGGGGCGGGGGTCAGCGGATACGTCGGCATCGCGAGAATCATGCAGCCGATCTGCGCCTCTGGGATGATCTCATGCCCGATCCTCGTCGCGAGCGCCGAGGCGACGAACTCATGATGACACGCCTGATAGAGGTCTTGGAGACTCAGTTCATCCTTCGGCGTCAGTATCCCGCCCGAGAGCAGCGGCTCGTGCAGCACGGAGTTAATCTCGTTGAACGTCAGCCAGTATTTCACCTTGCCCCGATAGCGCGTGAAGATCGTCCGCACATAGCGCTCGTAGAAGCCGATGAGGTCGTGACTCATCCAGCCGTTGTATGCCTTCGCGAGGTGGAGCGGTGTCTCGTAGTGCGAGATCGTCACGAGCGGCTCGATGCCGTATTTCCGGCACTCGTCAAAGAGGTCGTCGTAGAACTGCAAGCCCGCCTCGTTCGGCTCGGCATCGTCCCCGTTCGGGTAGATGCGGCTCCACGCAATCGATGTGCGAAAGACCTTGAACCCCATTTCGGCAAAGAGGGCGATGTCCTCCTTGTACCGATGGTAGAAGTCTATCGCCGTGAGTTTCAGATTGTCCGCCGTCGGCTCCTCGGTCGGTGCGCCCATGATGCCGCGCGGCATGATGTCCTGAATGTCGATGCCCTTGCCGTCCGCATTGTACGCGCCCTCGCACTGGTTCGCCGCGACCGCTCCGCCCCAGAGAAACGCCTTTGGAAATGCCATGTGATGACTCCTTCCCGCACGTGCACTCTCACGCCATGCCGCTACGCGAGTGTGATGCCGTTGTCCTGCGCAATCTTGCGGATGAGCGGCTCGGGCAGCTCTGCCGCCTTGGCGACCGTCGCCGTATCCGTCCCCGCACGCAGGAGGTTCACCGCCACGCTGATCACGCCCTGCTTGCGCCCACGGAACTCGCCCTCGCTGATGCCCTCCGCCTTGCCGGCGGCTCTGCCCTTTTCCCATGCCGCCTGCAAGTCCGCTGCGAGATCCGCGCGCAGCGCCTCCACGCGCTGTGCACTCATCGTACGAATCAGTTCCTCGACATTGATATCACTCATTGATGATTTCATCCTTTCTGTCCTGATATATTTTTCAATTATAAAGGATTTTTGCACAGTGGTCAAACAGTGCAGCATGACTGCTTTCTAACAGAGTTATCATATATACTATGCTATAATTCAGAAAATATATAAAGGAATCGCTGATAAAATGAAGTCCGTCAGATTGGCGCAGATTTTTTCGTCCGAACTAGGAGGCAAACCGGACGCAGAGTGGTGCTCTGTGGAGGATTTGCCGACGAAGTGCGGGCAAAAAAGATGCGTTAAGATGGCGGTGCTGAATTTATCAGTGCTTCCTAAAGTAAGGAGCAGAGTACAGTATGCAGGTACGGGTCAATGTAAAGCGCATCGGCAAGCGAAAGAACGCCATCGAGGCGCGCCCCTATGAGATTGGGGAGGTGCGTGATGTCGGCGCGCTGATTGCAGCGTTCGTCACGGCGGAGGTCGCACGCTTCAACGCACGGGCGGCGGCGGGCGAGACGGCGCTCGCATATCTGACGAATGCGGAGATTGCGGACGCCGCCGTCGCGGGAAAGATCGCGTTCGGCGCGGACTACAACGGGCGGGTGCAGGATCTCGACGCCGCGATCGAGAACGCACGCCAGTGCTATCTGGACGGCATCTATCGGATCTTCATCAACGGAGAGGAGCCGGCGTCTGATCTCGCCGCGCCCGTCGCGCTTGCGGAGAACGATGAAATCACCTTTGTCCGGCTGACGATGCTGGCGGGACGTATGTGGTAAGGAGCGAGGAGGAATACGATGATCAGTTACTATCTGCGCGATGAGGAAATGACACGCTATGTCGAGCGGCTGAAGGCAGGGTTTGACGCACTGAACCCGCAGAGCCAAAAGCTGCTGAATTTTCTCTTTTTCCGTACGGACGAAAAGGGCAATCCCGACTACGACTGGAATGTCGCCGTGGAAAACTTCCGCCGCAACAAGAAGGACGTGGTCTGCACGGTCGATGATGATGTACTGCCGCCCGCGCTCTATCCCGCCTTTGACCTGATGGTGGGCGAGGAGCTGCGCAGGGATCTCGTCGATATGGCGCACAGCCTCGCCGCCTATCCCTACACGAACCGCTACTACCGACGTCTCGTCCGCTCACGCGACTACCATCAGCACGTCGGCCGCATTTGGAATCTGGTCGAGCAGCTTGTGCGCGAATACGCCTTAGGGAAGAACTTCCTGCAGCTCCTGCGCAGAGAGTACGATGTGGAGCGGTACGGCAGCAGCTTCCTCCCGCCCGAGCAGATCGCCGTATGGATCGACCGCGGGGATGCGGAGACCATCTCCATCATCCGCGACATGCTCCTCAGTGAGAACAATACGAACGTGCTCACCTACGATATTTTCCGCGCCATCTTCAAGTCGCGCAGTACCGAACTCGTGGAGCTCGTCGGCAAGCTCCTGCTCGCGGGGAAACTGCAGGAGGGTCTGCGGCAGGCGATCTGTGAGACGATGGACTGCGGGCGGCAGGAGCACTTCGTCTATATCATGGGGCTGATCGAGGAGCACAACCTCATCCGCTTCTCGTCCGTGCGCCGCGCCATCGCGACGACCATCGGCATCGGCACGGACAGCGAGCGCGTGGACAAGAAGCTCCTCGCGCTCATGATGCGCGTGCTGCGCACCCCTGCCGAGGCGGACACACTCCTTCACAGTGAGGACAATGTCGAGGCGATGGTTGGGCTGTGGAGCAAGGGCGTGCATGACCTCACGCAGCTCATCGGCGGCATGGAGGCGATCATCGCGGAGGGACGGCCGCACTCCGTCCTGCTCGTCTCGTACTTCCTGCACGCCCTGCAGGACGGTGCGCAGGAGCGGCGCATTGCAAAGAGCGTCCTCCTTGGCATCACGGATGCGGAGCTCAGTGCAGCGGACATGAAGAAAATCGCCTGCTATCTGTCCTATGTGACGGGCGATTTCTACATCCTGCGGGATCTCGACGACTTCGTCAAGGAATTCGACGCACAGACATATTTCGCGGACGCAGAGGAAGCCACGCGTTTCTTCGATCTCTGTGCGCGTGCCCACGCCGGGATGAAGCGCAAGGAGGAGAAGTACCCCGCGTGCATCTTCCCGTGGTACGATGTGACACTGACGAAGGAAGCACTGTCCAATGCGATGGTGCTCGCCGCCCTCTGCGCCGGCACTGCGCTGACGGATCGCGTCGCCCCCATCCTCCCCGTCTGCTACACGGGACAGCGCGCTGCGCGGCTCTTCCTCAAGACACCGCTGAGTGCGGCACAGGAGGCATCGCTCCTCGACCTGCTGCGCCTCGCCCCCGAGACGGCGGAAGCAATCCTCCTCAAAAAAGATACGGCGACCGTGCCGGCTACGGAATTCGTGACGCGCCACCGCACAGAGATCGCCGCCCTGCTGCGCCTAAAGACCGCAACGACGCGCCGCATGGTGCTCGACCTCCTCTACACGCAGGAGGATACGTCGCTGCGCGAGACGATGGCAGACCTCCTCGCACAGAAGGACGTGAACAAACGCCTCGGCGCACTTGATCTCCTCCTGCGCTGCAAGGCGGACGGGCGCATCGCACAGGAGGAGCTGCTCTCCCTCGCACGCGGCATCCAAACGCCCACCTCGGACGAGCAGGTGTTGATCGACGAGCTGTCGAGCAGCGCGGGTGCGGACGCACAGGAGCAGGAGCTGTACGATGCGGCATACACGCCGGACTTTGCCATCGCGGTTCAGTATGCGGAGAAAAAGGGCGGCATCCGCAGTCTGGTGAGCCGTCTGACGGGCGCGAAAGAAGGCGCATCGGTGGGCGGCTACGATGCGGCGGCAAATACCGTCCGCGTTGTCAACACAGTGACACTTGCCGACATATTCCCGCGCACGGACGAGGAGCTGCTTGCCATCGTCACGAAACTGAACGCACTCTATACGCAGCACGAGGACTACGAGTACAAGAGCCGCTGGATCGGCAGAGAGGAGACGACGCTTTCGGTGGGCTATTACGAACGCGCAGACGCGGAACACGTGAAAGACACGCCCGATCATATCAAATACTATCCGCTTGCCGAGGTCTGGGAGGAGTTCTACCGGAGCGAAATCAAGGACTTCCCAACTCTTTATCAGCTCGCCATTGCAATCCGTATGCCGAAGGCGGAGGACGCATTCTTTACCGAAGGTCTGACGCGCATAACTGAGCGGGACTGGACGGCGTTCCCCGCCGCCCTCGCCGCGCAGAAACTGAGCTACTTCGGCGAGGGTTACGTCGGACGGCAGACGGGGAAAAATGTCATTCGCGTGCTCTATGAGACATATGCGGAGGAGAACCGCCCATTCGTCTTTGCCGCAGGGCTGCTGCTGATGAGCCGTGCCTACGACTGCTTTGACGAAAACCTCTTTCTCGTGGAGTACAAAAACCAGTGGCGCACAGGGAACACGCGCCAGATCATGCACCATACCGCGCTCATGCAGACCGCTCTGCACGGTGCGGAGTGCTACGCGGACGCGGCGGAGTTCGCGCAGTCCTATGCCCTGCGGTACCGCATGATGGAACGCCTCGAGGCGCATCTGCTGCGCACGGAGCAGGAGCCTGAGTCGGGCATGACGGGCATGATCGAGCACGCACAGGCACATATCCTCGGCATGGTGGAGAAGGACGCGTTCTACAAAATGCTCCTCGGCACGCAGGCGGACGGCATGAGCGCGGATGCCGCACGCAAACAAAAAGCTGTGGAAACGAATCGCGTGCAGGTACTCGAACGCTATCGCAGCGGCAAACTGCCAAACCCAAGCAAGCCCGAATACGGGTGGGCACAGACGGAGGACGCGCTCTCCTTTGTCAAAGAGGAGGGGCAGCAGGTCATTGACTGCATCGTCACAGCAGAACTGCGGCGCGGCGACACGCCCGCACGCCACTCTGCCGCCGTGCGCAGCATCCTCCGCGTTGAGGGCATCCCGACGCTTGTACGCATCCTGCAGGCGCTCGGTGCTCTAAAACTCGACCGCGGCAGTTGGTACTACGGATCGAACGAGGCAAAGGCATCGACCCTCAGCCACCTGCTGAAAGTCTCCCACCCGCGTGCGGGCGAGACGGCAGCAGACCTAAAGGCGGCGCTTGCGGGAAGCGGCATCACGGAGCAGCGGCTCATCGAAGTCGCTATGTATGCCCCGCAGTGGATCCCGCTCATCGAGGAGCATCTCGGCTGGCGCGGTATGGCGAGCGGCTGCTATTACTTCCAAGCACATACGAGCGACATTCCGAAGGATCGCGAGAGCACAATCGCAAAGTACACGCCGATCGCCATCGAGGATCTGAAAGAGGGCGCGTTCGACATCGATTGGTTCAACGCAGCGTACAAGGAACTCGGCAAGGCACATTTCGAGTGTCTCTATGATGCCGCGAAATACATCTCCGACGGTGCGAAGCACGCACGCGCACGCAAGTTTTCCGATGCCGTGCGCGGCATGATGAAACTCGCAGACGTGGAGAAGGAGATCGCGGCGAAGCGCAACAAGGATCTCGTCCTGTGCTGCGGGCTGATCCCGCTGAAACGTGCGCGGGAGAAGGATATGCTCGCACGCTACACATTCCTGCAGAACTTCCTCAAGGAGAGCAGGCAGTTCGGCGCACAACGCCGTGCGAGCGAGGCAAAGGCGGTCGAGATCGCCCTCTCGAACCTCGCGCGTGCCTGCGGCTTTGACGATGTGACGCGACTCGTCTGGACAGCGGAGACAGAGCTCATCAAGGCGCACGCCGCGCACTTTGCGCCAAAGGAGATCGAGGGTACGGAGCTATGCCTCTCCGTCGCAGAGGACGGTGCCGTCTCCCTCTCCTGCACCAAGGGCGGCAAAGCGCTGAAATCCATCCCCGCAAAGCTGAAGAAGAATGCCTACGTGCTCGAACTGAAGGAAGCGGAGCAGAATCTGAAGGAGCAGTACCGCCGTACGCGAAAGATGCTCGAGGAGATGATGGAGGACGGCACGCCGCTCCTCGCTCATGAGATCGCAAACGTCATGGAGCACAACCCCGTGATTGCGCCGCTCCTAAAGACACTCGTATTCAAATGCGGTACGGCGCTCGGCTTCTACGAGGACGGCGCACTCGTCACGCCCGACGGCACACGCACAGAAGTCGCGGCGGATGCGGAAGTGAAAATCGCCCACGCGCTCGATCTCTATGAGAGCGGCACATGGGCGGCATATCAGGCAGATCTCTTTGAAAAGGGCATCCGTCAGCCGTTCAAGCAGGTATTCCGCGAACTCTACGTCAAGACAGCGGACGAACGCGGCAAGGAGACGAGCCTGCGCTATGCGGGGCATCAGATCCAGCCCGCAAAGACCGTCGCGCTGCTCAAGACGCGCCGATGGGTTGTCGACGGCACGGACGGACTGCAACGCGTCTATTACAAGGCGAACATCATCGCGCGTATCTACGCGCTCGCTGACTGGTTCTCACCCGCCGACATCGAAGCACCGACGCTCGAATGGGTGGATTTCTTCGACCGCAAGACGTTCAAGAAACTGCCGATCGACGATGTGCCCGACCTCATCTTCACCGAGGTCATGCGCGATGTCGACCTCGTCGTCTCCGTCGCGCACGTCGGCGGCGTCGACCCCGAGGCGAGCCACTCGACCATCGAGATGCGCCGCGCCATTGTCGCGTTCAACCTGCCGCTCTTTAAGCTCGACAACGTCCGTCTTGAGGGCACGCACGCGCATATCCACGGAACGCTCGGCGACTATACCGTCCACCTCGGCAGCGGTGTCGTGCAGCAGAAGGCGGGCGCAATGATAAACGTCCTGCCCGTCCACAGCCAGCACCGCGGGCGCCTCTTCCTCCCGTTCCTCGACGAGGATCCGAAGACGGCGGAGATCATGTCCAAGATCGTCCTCTTTGCCGAGGACGGCAAGATCAAAGATCCGTTTATATTGGAGCAGATCAAGACGAAGGGCTGAACCGATAACGAGGCCTGCTCTCGGAGCACCCCTACCGTCACGCCTGCGGCGTGCCACCTCCCCCGCTTCGGCGGGGGAGGCTAATATACCGTAATGTAAAGCCTCCCCCGTCGCACGGGGGAGGGGGACCGCGTGAGCGGTGGTAGGGGCGCTTTGGGCGCGCAACACGAACAAAAGCATAACAAAGGCGCTGTTGGATAAGTCAAAATGACTTCGGAGAGCAGCTCCATTTCACAACATCCATCACAGCACAAAAAAACCGCACGGAACTCTGATCGGTCATTCCACCGACTCAGAGCCCTGCGGTTTTTCTTTGCAGTAGTATTCGATTGTTCAATGATTTCCTCTGCGTGCGGAACTACGCCGACGCCGCCTCGGCATCCATCGTGGGACGCACGCCCTGCAGTTCGACCACGTACGGATCGCCAAACAGCTCACGCGTCGCGTCGCTGTGGATGTCCTCCTCCAACGAGCGCAGCGAACGTGTCAGACCCTCGATATCGAGCTTGTACGCCTCACTGTCCATGCGGTGCAGCTGCCGAATCTGCTCACGGTACGCGAGCCGCTGCGCGCGCATTCCCTCAATCAGACCATCGTCCTTCGCGGGATAGACTGCTGCCGCACGCACCATTGCATTGATCGGAATCCGTTTTGCCGGATCGTCCAGCACCGATGCGATTGATATGACTGCCATTACAGCCACCTCATTTCCTTATGAGTATTTTTCGGCTGCGCGCTTCCTTCGCACAGCCTGTTGGAAGACATTTCCTTTGTCCACATTTATTATAGAAAAAATTTTACCCCTTGAACATAGTCCTTTCTTCCTATTTTTCTTGTTTTTATCCAAAAATAATTTACTTTTATCGTTTGTATGTAAAATCTTTATCAAAGTATTTTCTTCTTCGCTATTGAATTTCATTCTCTCGTATGCTATATTATCTACAGGCTTTCGTTTAAGGAATCGCTGATAGAATGAAGTCCGTCAGATTGGCGTAGATTTTTTCCTCCGAACTAGGAGGCAAACCGGACGCATAGCAAGGGCTATGTGGAGGATTTGCCGACGAAGTGCGGGCAAAAAAGATGCGTCAAGATGGCGGTGCTGAATTTATCAGTGCTTCCTGAAGACCATAACCTGCCGAAAGGATATGGTTCCCGGAGCTCTCCTAAAATATAATACACAGCAAAAACACCCCGCAACTGCTCATTGCGGGGTGTTTTTGTGCGGCTTACGTCGATTTATGCGGGAGCTTGCAGTCGCGTCCCTTGATGTGATCGTAGAGCCAGCGCGCGAGGAAGTCGAGGATGTTCAGCAGATACTCCTGCTGGTTCTCATCGACTGCGGCGAGGTCGATCTCGCCGACCTTCTTCATAAAGCGCAGGTGCAGCGCGCGGTGACTGAAGCGGTGCGGGTCGCCGACGCTCTCCGCATACGCCTCCTCGTGCGCAAAGTGCGTGCCCGCATAGGCAGCAAGCTCCTCCAGTATCGCAACGATCTTGTCGTATTTGTCCTCCGATGCGCTCTGCATCACGAGCTCATAACACTCGTTCGTAAGGTCGAATAGCTTGCTGTGCTGCGCGTCCACAGACGCAATTCCCGTCAGATAATCATCGGTAAACTCGTATTTCATTTTGATCGGTCTCGCTTTCCCAATTCCCCGTTTCCTTCCCCTGCGTCAGCCCCGCTTACTTTTTCTTGGTCTTCTTTGCCTTCGCAGCGGGCTTTTTCTCCTTTGCGGCGGGAGCTTTCTCCGCCTCCTCCTGCTCTGCCGTCTCCGCTTCTGCAGAGGACTGCGGCGCTTCCGCCGGCACAGTTTCCGATGTCACCGTCTCTGCCGCAGGTTTCTCCTGTGCTGCCGTCTCTGCGGGGCTTTCCTCTGCGGCGGCAGCAGCCGCCTGTGCGGCGATGTCCTCCTCCCTCGGAATGCGGCAGTCCATGATCTTGATGTGACCGCAGAGCCAGCGCGCGAGGAAGTCAAGAATCTTGAGCAGGTATTCCTGCTGGTTCTCGTCGATGGCGTCGAGGTCGATCTCACTGAGTTTCTGAATGAAGCGCAGGTGCTGATAGCGCTCGCTGAAGCGTCGCTCGTATTGGATGCGCTCCATATACTCTTCCTCGTGCGCGAAATGCGTCGCCGCATACGTCCGCAACTCCTCGAGCAGGGCGACGATGCGGTCAAAGCGATCGACCGCCGCATCGTCCATCACCAGCTCATAGCACTCGTTCGTCAGCTCAAAGAGCCGCCCGTGCTCCTCGTCGATCGAGGGAATCCCCGTCAAATAATCATCGGTAAACTCGTACTTCATATTCTTCTCTCCTTTTTCCTACGTTAGTCCCAACCCTGCAATTCCCAATACCTCTCTGCCGCGTCGACAAACGCATAGAGGCCGTTCGTGCGCGCGGTATCCGTATGCATCCCGACGAGCTTCCAACGCCCGTCTTTCTGCCGCACGAGCTCCATCGTCACGGAGCCCTCGGGCAGAAGCCTCCCATAGTCACTGTCGTTGCCGCGCACAATCACGTTCACTGAGGCGCGGTCGCCCGCAATCACGGGCGGCTCAATGCTCGCCGTATAGTGTGCGGCAAAGGCGCGCACCTCGTCCGAGCCCCAGCGCGCATTGCCGTCCTCCTTCGTCACGGGCACACGCTCCGCGTCGAAGTAGTAGTCCAGCAAAAGGCGCGTAAAGGCGATGTCCGACGCGCGCCGCTCCGCCATGTAGTCATACATAAATGCCGTATCGTGGCGGAAAAACCAGTCGGAAGGATGCCGTTCATGGAGTGCTGCAATGTTGTCCGCGAGGAGCGCGGTCGCCTCCTCATGCATCGCGGCGAGCACAGCGTCCTCGTCGACGTATTCGTCAAAGAGTTTCCGATCCTCGGTTGTCACCGCGCGCGCAATCGCGTGCAGCGCCGCCTCGGGCGTGCGGTCGCGGTGATAGCAGTAGCCCGTGTACGCGCCGCCGATGAGCGCCGCCACGAGGAGCACGAGCGCACCAAGGCGCAGACGTTGTGTCATAGGATTCCCTCCTTTGTTTGTCATCCATTTATGAAGCTGCTCACCTCATACGATAGGCACACTTTTCGCCCCTTCCACCGCTCCGCGGTCCCCCTCCCCCGCTCTCGCAGGGGAGGCTTGGGATAACGGCATATTAGCTTCCCCCGTCGAAACGGGGGAGCGGTCAACCTCTTCCAATCACACTTCGCCTTTCGGCTTGTGTTCTTGGGAGGTTTTCCCATACGACCTGTTACCCGCTCAGCTGCGCCCTTCGGGCTTGCTTCTCGGACAGGTCAGTAAGTGGCGAGCTTGCGAGCCGATAGGGGCGCCCAAAGAGCAGCCTATGGCGCGCAGCGCGTCGATAGGGGCGTTTCTGCCGCAAGACGGTCATTTCTCCATATTCCTCAGCATCCGCGCCCGCCGCTCCGCCTCAGCCGAAGCAAAGGCGAAATGCGTACGCAGATAGCTGTCCACGGTCTGCCCAATGTATTTCTTCCCCATGAGGTCGGGGTGCAGTCCGTCCGTCGTATACGCCGCCTCGAGCTCGCCCGCCGCGTCCGAGAGCACGGTCGCAACATCGATGCTGTACTCCTGCTGCATGACCCATTTGTTCACATAGTCGCGGTGCGCCCACCAATCCGATGGCGGCGTGGTGACCGTCATGCGCTCAGTCATGAGCGCGGGGCGGATCGGCGTCGCCGTCAGGAAGATCGGCGTGATGCCGTGCGCCCTGCATTTCTCACGCAGCGCCGCGAGGTTGCGCACCGTCTCCGCGCCGTAGATGCCGACGCGGTAGTCGTTCACACCGCCCATGATGACGAGGACGCGCGGGGAAAACGGCAGCACATCGCGCTCAAAGCGCGCGAGCATGTCCTCGGTTGTGTCGCCGCTGCGCCCGAGGTTTTTCACGGGCACGGTGCAGTACGACTCCCAATCGTAGAGCTGATACGAGGGCGGTACGGTGATCGCGCCGCCGCCATGCGTAATGCTGTCGCCGAGCGCCGCAATCGGCGTGCGCTCCGCAACGGTGAACGATCCGTATGCCGACCAGTTCGAGATCGGCGTGCCCGACTCCGTTATGCCGCGCACGCGGTAGACGTACGTGCCCGGCACGGTGAACGGCATATCGTCGTAGACATCGTACTCGCCCCCGCGCAACGTATGCACGTAGCGATCACGATCCGCCTCGCGGCGGTAGACCTCGACCTCATGCACCTGCTGCCCCGCGAGCGGAACCCACGAGTAGACAGGATAGAGCGGCGCATACGGCATCGCCGCATACTCCGTCGTCAGCACGGGCGCATCGGGATCTGCCGCCTCCCCGCGCACGGGGCGTGGCTCCGATGCCGCAGCGAGCGGTGTGCCATCGTAGCCGAGCGGCTGCACCGTCCAGTAGAGATCGTCCGCCGCGCCGTACGTCATGAGCGGCAGATGCAGCCCCGTCGTATAGACGTACTCCATCGTCGCAACTGTTTTCTTCGGCGCACCCGCGCTGCCGCGCAGAACGCGCACGGCGTAGCGCACCGCCGCAGGGTACGGCTCCCAACGCAGCATGACGGAGGAAATACGCGTGTCCTGCGTCTCGGCGGTCGCCGTCTCGCGCGCCGCCTGTGCCGTGATCTCCTGCATCGCACGCTCCGCCTTTCCGATTGTCTGTGCGCTATGGCGCGGTGTATCCTTTGCTGCCGCCCCTGTGGGCACGACAGCAAGCAATAGTATAACGGCGAGCAGCGCCCCTGCGCTCCGCCTGACCATCCCCATCCGCATTCAGTCCTCTTCCACCGATCGAATGTATTCCTCACCGATCGCCTCGCGTGCGGCGGCAAGTGTCGACGCAAGCAGTGTACGCGCCTCCTCCACCGTGGGAGCTGCCGCCGTGACGCGCACGAGGCAGCCGTCCTCCTTTGCGTAGGTCGCAACGGAGGGATTTTCCCCGTCGACGAGGCTTCCAAGGCGGTCGGCAACGGGCGATTCCCCGACGGGCAGCCCCTTTTCCGCCATCGAATAGAGCTTCACATTCATTGAGACGAAGACCTTGTCGCTCTTTCCGCGCAGGAAGACATTGCATGCCGTCTCAAACATCGGCTTCATTTCCTTTGGCGGGCCGGGCAGCATGATGCACGCGCGCCCGTCCTTCTCAATGATGACGCCGGGGGCAGTGCCGTGGTCGTTCTGCAGCACGATTGCACCCGAGGGCACGGTCGCCTGCTTGCGCATGCTCTCCGTGAGTGCGATGCCGCGCTTTGCCGCACGCGCCTCGAGTCGGCGCAGCGCCTCCGCGTCCTCCACGGGTGCGGCGCCGAAATAGGAGATCAGCATCTCCTTCGTCAGATCGTCCTTCGTGGGGCCGAGTCCGCCCGTCGTGATAACGCAGTCCGCGCGTGTGTAGGCAATGTCGAGTGCGGCTCTGAGGCGCTCGGAATTGTCGCCGACAACGGTCTGATAGTAGGCGTCCAGCCCCATATGTGCAAGATGCCGCGCGATATGCTGTGCATTCGTGTTCACAATGCTGCCCATGAGCAGCTCCGTGCCCACGCTGATGATTTCAACGATCATGGAATACTCCTTTTCAACTGATAGGTGTTCTACAGTATTTTACTACAAAAGACCTATCTAGAAAAGGTGATTTCATATTTTTTGTCGAAAATATTAACGAAATGAGGTATGATATGAGAATCTGTTGGTTTGTATGCTGATGTCCCTAAGTGTTCGCGTGGGACATCAGTGGAAAACATGCCTCCATAAAATGACATGAGGAAAACGACTTGAAGCAAATCATTCTGAACGCCGACGATTTCGGTCGGCACACGCTCATCAACCGCGCCGTGGAACGCGGCGTACACGACGGCATCCTGCGCTCGGCGACCATCATGCCCGGCGGCGCGGCATTCGACGACGCGGCGGCGCTCGCGCGGCGTACGCCCGCGCTCGGTGTCGGCATCCATCTGACACTCGTGAACGGCAATCCCGTCCTGCCCCCCTCAGAGATTCCCACGCTCGTCACAGAGGCGGGGGTCTTCCTCGACGATCACACGGCGCTGACCGTGCGTGTCCTGCGCGGCAGCGTGAATCTCGCGGAGGTGCGTGCGGAGCTTGCGGCGCAGCTGCGGCGCGTGGAGGCGGCGGGCATTCATCCGACGCACGCGGACAGTCATCAGCATATGCACGTCCTGCCGGGCGTTATCGACATCGTTCTCGATCTGTGCAGTGAGGCGCAGATCCCCGCGATGCGCGCGCCGCGCGCCCCCCTCTTTGCAGGGAATTTCGGCGGCATCGGGCAGCTCATCGGGCGGGCGGGGCTCTCCGTCCTCGCACATCGCGCGGCGGCAAAGGCAAAGGCGCGCGGTATCCGCGTCCCCGAACACTTTGCAGGGATTGTTGCGGGCGAGGCGGTCGATACGGCGACACTCACGCAGATTGCGGCGCAGCTCGGGAACGGCGTGACCGAGGTTATGCTCCATCCCGGCACATCCAATGCCGTGCTCGTCCGCGACTGCCTCTGGGAGCACGACTTCGAGGCGGAACTTGCCGCCGTCTGCGCACCCGCCGTGCGCGATGCACTTGCGGCAGCGGGGGCGGAGGCGGTCAATTTTGAGGCGTTTGCGGATTCATCCGTGGGATGCGCCTAAGCAAACCCTAGTGAAGCAAGCGGAGAAAAGCGTTCGACTCGCCCCCTGCGGATTTCTTTCGTTCAAGCGCAGCGCGTTTAAGAAGTTCGCAGGTATTTAGGCGAACGAGAACGCGACCGCTTGCGTAACTAAGCGTTTGCGTGGCGTGCCCACGGGTATATTAAGGAAGAACTATGGACAAAATCACAATCATTGTGCCCTGCTACAACGAAGCAGAGGTAGTGGAGCACTTCTATACGGAGGTGGAGGCGGCGACCGCAGGCATCGCGGACGCGGCATTTACCTACCTCTTTATCGACGACGGCAGCCGCGATGATACCCTGCGCGTCATCCGCGCGCTCGCCGAGGCGCACGCGAACGTCCGCTACATCAGCTTCACGCGCAATTTCGGCAAGGAGCCCGCGATGATGGCAGGACTCGACTACGCAGACGGCGATGCGGTCATCCTCATGGACGCCGACCTGCAACACCCGCCCGCCCTCATCCCCGAGATGGTCGTGCAATGGCGCGCAGGTTACGACGACGTGTGCGGGAGGCGCACGGATCGCGCGGACGAGGCATTCCTCAAGCGCACGATGGCGAACCTCTTCTACCGCTCGATGCAGGCGGTCAGCCGCTTCACACTGCAGCGCGACGTGGGCGATTTCCGCCTGCTCGATCACCGCTGCGTGGCGGCGCTGCGCCTCCTGCGCGAGAATCAGCGCTTTACGAAGGGGCTCTTTACATGGGTGGGTTTCAAGAAAAAGGAGCTCCCCTTTCAGGTACAGCCGCGCGCGGCGGGGCGGACGACGTGGAGCTATCCCGCGCTGCTCTCACTCGCCATTGAGGGCATCACGTCCTTTACAACGGCGCCGCTGCGCCTGACGACGGTGCTCGGGCTCCTCGTCTCGACGCTTGCCATCGGCTACATGCTCGTCGTCCTCGTGAACGCGCTGCTCTACGGCGACCCCGTCGCGGGCTATCCGACCCTCATGACGGTGCTGCTCTTCCTCGGCGGGGTGCAGCTCCTCTCGCTTGGCATCATCGGCGAGTACCTCGGGCGCGTCTTTACGGAGAGCAAACAGCGCCCGACCTATCTGATCGACGAGCGGGACGGGGAGAAATTCGACTACAGCAAGCTGCGCAGGGAGGTAAAGCAGTGCCGGGAAACAAGGGAATGAGCGCACAAAAGACAAAGGGAATCGAAAAAAAGGACATCATACAGACCATACTTGCCGCAGGTGCAATCTTCGCCTTCATGCTCGCACTCAATCACTTTATGCCGATCCATCGCGACGACTACGACTATTCGCTGATCTGGGGCACAGGCGTTCACGTCGGCGCATTCTCTGATGTGCTCACCTCCGCCATGCAGCACTACCTCCTGCACGGGGGGCGCATGATGACGGTCATCTGTCTGGATCTCTTCCTCTGGTTGGGAAAGCCCGCCTTCGATGCGGCGAACGCCCTCATGTTCCTCGCACTCGCCGCGCTCGTGACGATGCACGCCCTGCGGAGGGCGGAAATCCGCCATGCGCCGGGGCTCCTCGTGTCGGCGGCGCTCATGCTCTGGCTCGCACTGCCGCATTTCGGCGAGGTCGCCGTCTGGAAGAGCGGCTCGACCGTCTATCTCTGGTCGGCAGTGCCCGCCTTCCTCTTTCTCCTGCCGTACAATCTCGCGCTGAAAGAAATGCCAAAGGGTGCGGCGCAGCGGCGCGTGTGGGCAATTCTCCCGATGTTCCTGCTCGGCATCTGTGCGGGCTGGTCGATCGAAAATCTTGCCGTGACCGTCGTCCTGCTCGCGTGTGGTGCTTCCCTCTACGCATGGCGACGCTATGCATATCTCCCGCCGTGGATGATTGCGGGCGCGCTCGGCGCGCTCCTCGGTCTCGTTGGACTGGTCTCCGCACCCGGGAACTATGTGCGCTACGATGTGCAAGGTGCGGACAAGGGCATCCTCGCGCACATCGGCAATCAGTTCGCGGGACAGGGCGAAATGGTACTCTACCTCCTGCCCGTTCTGCTGCTCATCCTGACCGCGTGGCGGCTCTATCGCCGTGCTGAGGCGCACATGGATGCTGCTCCCACCGAGCGCACGGGGGCAGGAACTATCGTGCTCGCCGCCGCACTCGCCCTCCTCGTACTCTCGTATTTCACGGGTGGGTGGGTCGCAGCGGGCATCCGTGACGCCGTCATCAGCGGCGTGCTGACCCCGCTCGGACAGACGAGGCAGAAGACGATCCACCTCTTTACGAATCTCATGAACGGCTTCGAGGAGATGGCGATCTACTGGTGCGCCATCCTCCTCTTCTACGCGCGGCTCAAGCAGCAGCTTGGGCTGACGCGCGCTGCAATCCATGCGGCGGCAGAGCGCGTCCCCGTGCGTGAGGTGCTCCGCTCCTCGCCCACGCTGCGCTATGCTGTGCTGCTCATGGCGCTCGGTGTCTGCAACAACCTCGTCATGCTCGCCGCGCCGACCTTCCCGGGACGTGCGACCTTCAGCTCTGCCGCGATGTTCGTCACGGCGGCGCTCGCCCTCCTCGCCGATCCATCTCTCCGCAGACTGCTCAACGGGGCGGCGCGGCGGACAATCGCAGCGGCGGCACTCCTCCTCTTTGCCTATACGGGCACGGCTGCGCTCCTCATCACGCACGAGATGGGCGTTGCCGATGCGGAGCGCATTGCAGCGATCGAGGAGGCGCGTGCGCGCGGCGAAACCGTCGTCCATTTCCCGCGCATCGAACGCACGAACCGCGCCCTCCGTCACGTCTACTACGAGGACTGGGACAACGGCGTCACACGGGACGGCGCAATGCAGTATTTCGGACTAACCGATATTGTGGTGGACAAATGACATTTCGCCGCGTCTGTGCTACAATAATGTTCGTATAACCCCATCTGCCTCATTTATTGAAAGGAGCTGCATACATCCTTGGACAGTTCCCTATCCGACCTCATTGCACTCATCCTGCTCCTCATCTGCCTCTCTGCGAATGCCTACTTCGCGCAGGTCGAGACTGCACTCACCGCCTCCCATCGCGGACGCCTTGAGCGCCTCGCCGAGGGCGGTGACGAGGATGCCGCACATGCACTCGCCCTCCTCGAGCACGCCGCGCGCCCCATCGCCATGGCGCAGGCGGGCGTCACCTGCACAAGCCTCCTCATGGGACTCGGCATCGGACTCCTTGCCCTGCCGACCTTCGGCAGATTCCTCGAGCACCTGCTCCCCGGCATGGAGGTCTACCTCGCCGCGCTCGTCCTCAGCATCCTCGTCATGACTGCGCTCACGCTGCTCTTTGGCGACTTCCTGCCGAAGCAGGTCGCACAGCAGGATCCCGAGGGCATCCTCATGCGCAGCCACCGCTCCATCCGCCTCATCACACGCCTCACGGCACTGCCGAGCGCGGCGCTCGTCTCCGTCTCGCGCGGACTCCTCCTCATCGTCGGCATCAACCCCGAGAACCGCGCCTCCGCCACGGAGGATGCCGTCAAGGATCTCATGGAGCAGGGCACGGAGGACGGCACCTTTGAAAAGGCGGAGCAGGACATGGTCGACCGCATCTTCCACATGAGCGATCAGACCGCCTCCGCCCTCATGACCCCGCGCACGCAGATCGCGTGGATCGACCTCGCCGAGAGCCGCGCAGAGCAGCTGCGCGTCATCCGCGCGGCAGAGCACGAGGTCTTCCCCGTCGCCTACGAGAACCTCGACGATTTTCGCGGCGTCATCTACGCCAAGGAACTCCTCGACGCGGCGCTCGACGGCGCGGAGATCGATCTCGCCGCCTACATCCGCAAGCCACTCTTCGTCCCGCGCACCATGGAGGGACTGCGCGTCCTCGAGAAGTTCCGCACAGGCGCGATCCACGAGGCGGTCGTCCTCGACGAATACGGCGGTGTTGTCGGATTTATCACCATGGGCGACATCATGGAGGAGATCATCGGCAGCGCGGATGACGACGCCCCCGCCAGCACGCGCATGGGTGCGGAGGAGACGGCGAACTGGGTCTTTGACGGGCTCTTCCCCATCGACGAATTCAAAGAGGAGTTCGGCATCGACGCGCTGCCCGACGAGGATCACGACCACTTTCACACCCTTGGCGGCTTCGTCACCGCACAGTTCGGGCGCATTCCGAAGGCGGGCGAGACCTGCACATGGGACGACTTCACCTTCGAGGTGCTGCACATGGATCGCGCGCGCGTCGCCCAGATCCGCATGACGCGGACGGAGGGCGATGGAGAAAAGTCAACCTAGAGGATAAGCCCCAAAGCCTCCCCCGTCAGGGCGGGGGAGGGGGACCGCTTGCGGTGGAAGGGGCGCTTTGAACGAGCAAGGAAAATCTACTTCAAAATTCCCCACATGGCAAACAATGGAAAGAACACAGAGGGAGACAGATATGAAAGACCGCATCTATAACTTCAACCCCGGCCCCGCCGTCCTCCCCGAGGACGTCCTCAAAGAGGTACAGACGGAACTGCTGAACTTTAACGGCACAGGCATGTCCATCCTCGAGATCAGCCACCGCGCGCCCGCCTACGACGCCGTGCATCAGGCGGCAAAGGCGGACATCCTCGAACTCATGGGACTTGGCGACGACTACGACGTTGTCTTCACAGCAGGCGGCGCAAGCCAGACCTTTGCGCTCATCCCGCTGAACTTCGCCACAGAGTCGCACCCCGGCAGCTACGCCCTCTCCGGCTCGTTCTCCCAGAAAGCATACGAGGAGGCCGTGAAACTCGGTGTCGGCACCGTCGCCGCCTCGACCAAGGAGGAGAACTACGTCCGCGTCCCCGCGCAGGAGGAGCTGAACATCGCCCCCGGCGCCGCCTACCTCCACATCTGCCTCAACAACACCATCTACGGCACAGAGTACCACTACACGCCGGAGACAGGCGCCGTCCCCCTCTTTGCCGACATGTCCTCCGACATCCTCTCACGCCCGTGGGACTTCGGCAGCTATGACTTCATCTATGCGGGCGTGCAGAAAAACCTCGGCCCTGCGGGCGTCGTGCTGAACGTCGCAAAGAAAAAACTGCTCGAGAGCAGCCCCGCAGAGCTCCCGACTATGTTCCGCTACAGCACCTTCCAGAAGAACGACTCCCTCTACAACACGCCGCCCGTCTTTGCCATCTACATCGTCGGCAAGACTGTCCGCTGGATCAAGGAGCACGGCGGTCTCGCGGCAATGGGCGAAGCGAACGCGAAAAAGGCGGCACTCCTCTACGACGCCATCGACAGCTCCGACGGCTTCTATCGTGGACACGCCGAAAAGGGCAGCCGCTCGCGCATGAACGTCACCTTCCGCCTGCCGAGCGAAAGCCTTGAGGCAGACTTCGTCGCGGGCGCAAAAGAGCAGGGTCTCGGCGGCATCAAGGGACACCGCAGCGTCGGCGGCATGCGCGCCTCCATCTACAACGCCATGCCCCTCGCGGGCGTCGAAAAGCTCGCCGCATTTATGCAGGAGTTCCGCAAGAAGCACTAAGGTCTCTTGAACACAAAAGCGCACGGTCTCCAATGCCGTGCGCTTTTTCAAAGAAGACGAAAAGGGGGTTAGCACGATGTGCAGGGTAATGGAAGAGCTTTATAATGAAGGCGTTGCGGAAGGAGCCGCACATGCCACGGAGACGGAACGCCTGAAGAACATCAAGAGCCTGATCCAGCGCATGGGCATCTCCGCCGAAGCCGCGATGGACGCGCTGAGTATTGCAAAAGACGAGCAGTCCAAGTATCTGGCACACCTCTAGGCTGTCAAAAATAAAAATAGAACACAAAAAGGCTTCCAAGCAAAATGCTCGGAAGCCTTGTATTTACTGGCAGAGAGGGTGGGATTCGAACCCACGGTGGCTCATCACCACACTTGATTTCGAGTTTTCTAGCCCTCGTTTTTGCTATTGTCAGGAGTTTCCAAGAAGCCTTGGTATTACTGGATTTATAGGCATTTTCTTCAATGGATATTCCCTGTAAATCCCAGCTAAATCCAGCTGTTTTTATGGAGCGTGTGCCCAAAATGTGCCCAAGCTTCATATCCCTAAAATAGCAAATGACGTACTCCATGAGCTATCTCTATTGTCCTATTCGCCCCTCGTTCTTCTTGTCTCAGCAATCAGATACAAGCTATCATAGGACAGGACGGACAACAGGACAGCCATATTTTATCAGGTGCGGTGAACTTTGTCACACCCTAACACTTTATCCCTCATCGATATGATGGGGGATTTTTCTATGCAAGGAAATAAGCAATATGCTCATATTGCATAATAACTACATGGAAATATCCATACTCATCTTTACCGTAAACATTTCAAATTTATTATCATATAGGTCGCTATATTCCTATACAGGCGTCTATATATTCGATGTGGAAGGAAAAACATTCTATAATATTGGTAGGAGATTAACGGAAGGAGGGCGGTCTTTGGGCATTCGCAGAGATATATTTTTCAAACAAATAGGCGCAAAAATTGCCTATTATCGAACATTGTATGGCATGGGACAGGTCGAGCTCGCAAAGCGTGCACACATCAGTCAAAGTGCATTAAGCCGCATCGAGCATGGGAAATACAACGAAAATGTATCCATATCGATGATTCTGGACATTGCCGAGGGACTGGAAATCGATCCCTCCCTATTGACCACGTTCAGTGATATGAAGAAAAAGATGTGGGGATTCAGAAGTCTGGAAGATATGTAATGTGGGCTTCTGAATCTGAATAAGCCATGATGAAGGAGGCGATGTGGATCGGGCAAAGCAGATCATCCATCCAGATGCAATGTATTTTTAGAAAGAGGGAATAAAATTGGCTATCAAGAGGATTGAGTACATGTGCAGTCAGTGTGGCAAAAAGGAACTCCGCTTTGTATCATCGGGGCGTCCACAGCCTGGCAAGTGCCCCAGAAGAGAGGGCAACAAGCCACACACTTGGGTCATCAACAGGCAGTTTGAGAATTAAGGGGGACATCAATTTTGGGGATTGGAAACCGGCTGCCCGATGAAGCTCTATCAACACCTAGCACAGATGAGCCAAAAGCAGAAAAGCCGAAAAAGGAACAGCCCAACGTAAACTTTGTCCCTGAAGAACCAAAGTATGAACTGGGCGATATTATCCTTCCGCAAGGAGTAAGGGACGATATTTTGGATGTTGCCGACTACGCACGCAACAGCAAGATCGTATTTGAACAGTGGGGGCTTGGTAAAACACATAAATACTCAAAACGCATGGGAATCAACCTGTATGGTCCGCCCGGAACGGGAAAGACAATGGCTGCTCATGCCATTGCAAAATATTTGGGCAGGAAGATTCTGGCGGTCAGCTATGCCGACATAGAATCCAAATATGTGGGTGAAACGCCGAAAAATATACGCAAGGCATTTGAAGTTGCAAAAGAAACGGGCAGCATACTGTTCTTCGATGAAGCAGATGCCATCCTCAGCAGACGTGTCACCAATATGAGCAACGCGACCGATGTCAGCGTCAATCAAACGCGCTCTGTACTGCTCATGATATTAAACGACCATGAGGATTTCATCATTTTTGCAACGAATTTCATTGAGAACTTTGACCCAGCCTTCATGCGACGGATTGCAAAACATATCAAATTCAGTCTGCCGGATGAAGAGTGTCGCCGTACGCTCTGGAAAATGTATATCCCCGAGGAAATGCCGAATAATATTGATATTGCTGCACTTGCAAGCAAATACGAGGGCTTATCGGGGAGCGACATCTCCACAGCGGTCTTGATGGCGGCGTTTAAGGCGGTCAGAAACGGGGCGAGCTGTGTCGATCAAAGTTATATTGAGGATGCCACAGCCAGTATATTGGCGAGTAAGGAGGACAACGCGGCAAGAACAGGTGTCACCACAAAACGGGTCGTTTCGGAAGAATATGCAAGAAGTCAAATGCAGAGAGAAATTTGAAAGGATAGTGCTGTATGTTACCAGTTTTGCTTGGTTTGGGTGTTTTGATCGGCGGCGTGTTGATCGTCGCGAATTGGGATGACATTGTAAATTGGCTCCACGATTTTATCCCGAAGCTGAAAGCCGCATGGAAGCAAGTCAGAGAACTCGTTCCACATGGCTCACGTATCTATGGGGATCTCATCATTGAAGGTGCAGATCGCCTGATAAAAATAGCGCACAAGCTGTACTATAAGGAAAACGAGCAGTGGGTTGAAGAAACCACGAGTAGAAAACTCCCGGAAAGCGAAGTTCCGCCGTTTATCCGCAATAAGGGGATTAAAAAGGAAACGGATATTACGGAGGAAATGGAAGAAGCACTGGGGTTGGAAGTCTAAAGGAGATGAATCTCATGCCAACACGGGACGATGACAGACAGGATAATCGTTTGCAGGATGCGATCAATGATCTGAAAAATATCTTCAGTACGATTATGGACATACTCACCAAGATGGATTTGGATGAGATGGTGCATCTTTATTCCAAGAAGATCGATGCGCAAATCCTGAAAACAGTCAAAGAGACGGGCTGGATGTATCGCGGCGGTCAGTTTACGGTCACGTATGTTACGAAAGAAACTTTCTCACTCGAAATCTCACTGTACTATCAGGATGCCGAAGGAGAGTGGAGACAGGTTAAGTCCGTTACCCCGCGCGATATGAAGTATCTGAAGGAAACTGCCGTCAAGGAGCTTTTTGAAAAGAAGAAAATATCATACGATATTGATGCCCCAAAGGAGGAAAAGTCTGAGGAGCAGAGTTCACCGATAGAGTAGAGGAGGAAGCATGTTTCATTGCACACAATGCGGCGAGTGCTGTAAACGCGTGGGAATGACCATATGGGGAAAAGGAATGGCTCTTCCAAGTGGCGTATGCAAATGGCTTGATCTCACAACAAATCGTTGCAAAATCTACGCCACTCGCCCATTGATGTGCAATGTTGACGCTTCCTATGAGGAAATATACTCCTCTGCTATGTCACGTGAACAGTTCTATGCACTCAATGAGGCAGAATGTACAAAGCTGCAAGCCATGAGTAAAAAAAGTAGTTGAAAGAGAGCGGGATATAAATGGGGACGATACTTCTAATCATCGTAGGTATTGTTGTTGTAGTTGGAATTATAGGTCTGGCTTTAACAGTAGCAAAAGGCGTTTTAGGCGCGATTGTCAGAGCCATCCTGGCAGTTGGAGTTCTTGTATGGCGCTTTCCGATTCCCTCCATTATTTGTGTAGGAGTAATAATCTATACGGGAAATATATTTATCTCGCTCTTACTTTATGCCGCTGCAGTGGTCATGTTAGCGCGGGATATGGCGGCAGAGAACATCAAAAAGAACGTATTGGGAAGAATTGAAGAAGACGGCATTATTAGCCAATGGCTTGCAGGAGCAATAACCCCAACAGAAGATATTATATCCTGGCTTTTGGAGGCTGTTCATGAGAGGAGATATGGTGTAAAAGTATTAGATCAAGAAGTTGAGAAAGGAAATCTCGTACTCACTCAATACAATGGGAAATTTTATTACTACGATAAATTGCGATGGACAGCAGTTCAACAAGACTTTGCAAAAAAAGTAACTGCAACGATATCAGAACCTCTAAATTCTCGGGGGTTTGTGGCAGATGATATTCAATTTAATCTAGTCAGTGAATGGTCTGATATAGCGCCCTTGGCAGACGCTGTTGCAAAAGAAGCATTTAGACAATATATGGACGGAATGGTGAGCAATGATCGTGTGTTCATTAAAGAATTAGAACAAATAGAAAAACCAGAAGAAGACAATAATGACTTTGCGGATTATGGTAATTATGGAACAAAAAAAGAAGAAAAAACTCCAGTAAAGCTGTATCTCAACAAAGAGATTCTATCTAAGAAACAACAATATATCCAAGGTTGCGATATTATTGAGGGGAAGGATGTAGCCAAAGTATTTGGAACAACAGACTTGGCTCAACAAAAAGCTATCATGGAAGTAATCACTGCACATCTTTGGACAGAGACGTCCTATGAATTTATTCAGCGTGGAGAAAGGTATCTATGGGTAAACAAGAGAAAAATCAAAGAACATACATGTGAAAAATGTGATGACATTGTGCAGGATCTGACTCAATACGGAAAGCAACGCTATTGCAAATCTTGTCTGAAAAAAATTCACGATCAAGAAGATGCTGACGAAGCAGAAGGAAAAGCTGTAAAGCGTTATATTTCTGCTCCACCTCCAGGTGTAAAAATTAAAATGTGATAAACTTTTTGTTTTCAACGATATACTATATATAGAGAGTTTGAATGTTCTTAGGGAAAGGAGCTGTTTCGTTATGGGGTTGTTTAAGGTGTTGATGGCGACTGTGATTATGACAGTTGCTCTGTTTGGCATGAGCAATACAACTCATGCAGAGCGATGGGAACACGTCAAGGATGTGTTCTATATCGATCTGGATAGCATCGGAAAGGACTATGAATACCTTGACCATAGCAATGGTGGTCAGTGGTATATTGCGGGTCATGCACAAGTACGCAATAGTTCCTCAGGCGTAACAAAAACATGGTACGCGCAGAACTATAACGGTGATGGGGTGCGTGATGGGCTATACCTTCGTATGGGATATGGAAATATCATGCGCAAGGTTCGTCTTCAGGACGGTCCCGAATATTTTGTCGCAAATCGTATCCTGAGCTGGTTCAGCCCGATTTAAGTCATCGTAAAATATTTATTGGGAGGCGAAAGAAATGCTCTATGGAAAAAAGGTAATCTCTTTCATGTTTGCCTTGCTACTGGGTGCACTGATTGCAGCTGCTCCGACAAGTGCAGATGCCGCTACGATCTACATCTATCAAGGCAAGGGCGTCGGCGTGATGGCTGACACAACTTCACGTTGGTTCGACGGGAATGCCGGAGGCGTTGCCTATACCTTCGAGCGTGAGCATACTGGTGTCTTGACGTATCGCTTTACGCGCACAGCAAACGGATGGGAGTATGAGACGTTCGGCACCAGACCATCTTACTACGATGCAAAACCGATCATAAATGCCATCCTCAACTATATTGTGACGGGGAATACCACGAAGGAATACAATCCGTCATAAATTGCAAATCGCATAATCGAAACCGTTCTGCCCCCATAGCCATGCGGCTATGGGGGATTTTCTGTCTTTATAGGAGGTATACAATATGAAGCAAGGTCGTACATTACAGGAACTCGGGCAGGAGCTGACACGTCAGCGCGAGGCGCGGAAGGATTTTATCTCAGATACGCGGTCGCTCGCGATGGATTCGTCCGCTCTGGGCGGTCGTTTCCTCATCGCTCTTGGCGATGACACGCAGGAGTATACGATTGGTGAGACTGCCCATCAGCAGATCGCTACACGTCTGCAAATTCCCTATCGCTACTATCAGAAGATGCAGAAGGAATATCCGACGCTCCTTGACGAGAACGTCAATGGCTGGTTTCGGCAGTCGCCCGAACGCCGCATGATTCGCGTGTTGGACGGCAATGTTCGGGCGTTCCTCTCGGATCGCTATCGGCGGCTGGACAATCTGGAACTCTGCGCAGCTGTGCTGCCTGTCATTCAGGAGATGAAGGATGCAGCGATCATGAGCTGCGAGGTCACGGAATCGCACCTCTATCTGAAGGTCGTCAACAAGAAGCTGAAAGCCGAGGTCGGTGTCGGCGATGTTGTGCAGGCAGGCTTTGTCGTGTCCAACAGTGAGGTCGGCCTTGGCAGTCTGAAGGTCGAGCCGCTGATCTATCGCCTTGTCTGTAAGAATGGGCTGATCGTCAAGGACTTCGCACAAAAGAAGTATCATGTAGGGCGACAGGTCGCGGTAGAGGACGATGCCGCCTATGAACTCTACTCCGATGAAACACTGGCGCAGGATGATAAGGCATTCTTTATGAAGGTGCAAGACACCGTGCGCTGTGCCGTGGATGCTGCGAAATTCCATATGACCGTAGACAAGATGCGTGAAGTGATGGAGATTCCGCTTGCGGATAATCCTGTGCAGGCAGTCGAGGAGCTGACAGATCGTTTCCTCCTCACGCAGAATGAGCGCGGTAATGTCCTGCGTCAGCTCTTTATGGGCGGGGATAACAGCCGTTATGGACTTATCAATGCGGTGACGGCAGCGAGCAAACTTGCAGACAGCTACGAGCGTGCGACAGAGTTGGAGCGCATCGGTGGAGAGTTGTTAGCCCTACCTGTGCCGCAGCGCATTGCGGTACGGGAACATAATGTCACGCCTCTGCGAAAGTGCTTGGCACGGGCGTAGTAGGATATGAGCACCGTTCTCTTTGTTGGGTGGTGCTGTTTTTATGAATGGAGGATTTATGTCACATTATCATCATTTCTGTTTGGCGTTCTCTGATCTGAGCGGGGAGGTCTATACATCATCAGGTTCGATTGTACTGAGCCTGACAAATGGAACGGGCTGTGACCGTACGGTATTGACCCTTAGCCCTATGCAGACGCTTGTCTTGTCTAAGGGGTTGCGTAATATTGTGAAGGAACTCCGCATGGAAGACGTTGCCTACGGCAATATCGCGGGCGGTTTGACGCTTGATTTTCCGAAGGAAATTCAGACCAGTGCGCGTGAAGGCGCAAAGTGTGAGCAGGTCGTTTATCTTGATGAGATTCGTCCTGTCGCATAGAAAGAGCGTGGAGTATGAGTGCATTGTATGAAATTCAGGAGGATATTCTTTCCTGCATTGATCTGAAAACGGGTGAAATCATTGATGTGGAGCGGCTTCATGGGCTTCAGATGGAGCGGCGGCAGAAAATCCGCAACATTGCCTGTTGGATTAAGAACCTGCTCGCCGATGCGCGTGCCTACGAAGATGAGGAAAAGACCTTCGCTGCGCGTAAGACGGCGGCGAAGAACAAGGCGGATAGGCTCAAACAGTATTTGTCCAACTGCCTTCACGGGGAGAAGATTCAGGATAGGGAGTTTTCGATTGGTTGGCGTAAGTCACATCAGGTGCAGATCGACGAGGGGGCAGCCATACCAGAGGCATATCTTATCCCCATGCCGGACAAGGTGGACAAGCAAGGACTGAAGGACGCCCTGAAACAAGGATGTATTTTCCCTGGTATTTATCTGCGCGAAAAAGAAAATATTCAAATCAAATAAAAGGAGCAATCCCTATGCAAAAATTAGCGAAAAAACTTATTGCGGTCATGCAGGAATGTCGCTATGTCGCGAAGAATGGAGTGAATACATTCCATAAGTACAAATACGCGACCTGTGCCGATGTCTTGGAGATGGTGAATGCTGCCTTCGTCAAACACGGCATTGCCAGCATTACCGTTCCCGAGGTGGTTGATCTACATGAAGTTACGACCGCAAAGGGCAGCACAGAGCACATCGCGACTGTCAAGATCACAATCAAGCTCGTTGATGCGGATTCTGGAGAATCCCTTGAAATTTCGGGCATGGGTAGCGGACAGGACAGTGGGGATAAGGCAGTGATGAAGGCGCAGACTGCCGCGATCAAATATGCATATCTTCTCAGTTTCGCCATTTCGACAGGCGACGACCCAGAAGCCGACCAGCGGACAGACGAGAGGTCGTCCGCTTCGTCCGTCCTGTCCACTGCATCAACAAGCAGGGCATTCCAACAGAAGTCAAATGCGAAAGGACAGGTTCACGCCTGCCACGAGTGTGGCGAAAAGCTGACAGAGCGTGTGGCAACATTCTCGATGCAGCGATATGGACGCCCACTGTGTATGGATTGTCAGAAGCAAGCTGCGGCAACCGCCTAACCTATCTTACTCCTAGCAAGAAAAGGATTCCTCTCCTTTTCTTGCTAAGAGATAAGCACGTTAAAATATACGGAGGCATAATATTATGTGTATGAATAAAAACGTACATCCTTTGTATGATAACATTGATGCCGCAATTCAGGATTTATTTGATGATGTAGATGCAGAATTAAGCATACGTTCTTTCGATGAAAACAGTTTATTCGATCATTTTATGGTAACACTTCACAAATTATTTAGCATTGTACGATTCCAATATGGGAAAGCGGCAAGAGACCTATCGAAAGAAGATATTGCAGAATTTGTAACTCCCTATTGGACAAAATTCAATGCGCTGCTTCCATCTCATCGCATCAAAGAACTTACAAAATACGATTACGATACATACTACGAGGAATATGTAGGCGTTCTCTTCCCTAAAAACAGGGGAATTTCTATATATGACTACATTTTGCTCGCTACAGGAAAAGCTTCAAGAGATGAGGTTGAGGAATGGGAACGTAAGCGTTTCATAGCGGCATATCGTGACCACCTTCCAAACTTTTTCGGCATCAAATATAGCAAAGAGCAACCAGATGAATGGAGGTACGAAGTCATCCGCCTGGTAAAAATCCTTTATGATTGTTCGGATAAAGTTATAAGCGGTTCTTTTCTCTGTATACAACACCCGTCTCTTGTAAAATTCAATCCGCTCCTGCATACGAATTATACGGATGCCGTAAAGTTTATTAAAAGCAGAGTAATCTTGCGAGAATGCTATTCAAATGATATGGCAGGATTGCAGAGAATTGCCCATATGGAAAAGTATGCGGATGCCCTACAAAGTTTCTTGCAGTCCATCTCATATCAATCAATCGACTATATCATCCAACATCTGGAGGGCAATATCCCGTGTAAAATGAAACGAAGTATTTGCCATGAAGTATACGAAACAATTACGTGCAACTTAGAAAATACGCCTCTGAAGTACCATGTCGCTTATGACCATTTAGATGACCCAAATGCCGTTCCATATCACGCATATATTCATTTTATCTTATCTGGAATAAACGGCTATTTAACACTCATGCAGTCTTCAAACGGATACTATCCAACGGTAGATAGTTCATTCTACGATAAAGCAGCTCTATTGCCATGTGAGTTCATTGAAAATGAGGCAGGACTTCCATCATATGTCCATAACAATCGATCAACAATCATCGAATTGATATACAAGGAAGCTTGCACAAAAGGCGAACGCAAAAAGTATGCAACGTATCTGTCACGGCATATGGAAAATTACCAGTTTCTCTATGCTTTTTCCAAAGAACTTAATGCTAATGAGGCTGGTTCCCTCTCGTCCATGGATATTTTATACATCATAAAGTTTTATGAGACCATATCACAGGACGGTCCCGATATTTCGCTCAACAGCGGCTATACGAAGAAGAAGTCAAAGCCACTAAAAATCAATGCGTTATTACAAAAAATGTGTGAAAAACATTTCAAAAAAAATGATGCCATATTATCTGATGAAGAATATATGATCGCCAACCTATGGCTACAAGATAGGATTGCAGCTTTCTGGGATATGAGAACTGCTGCAATTCAGGCAGAAATGTGCAAGATACAGCACGAGATATTATACATCTGGGAAAACTGCATCCCTCGGCTGACTTATCTGGATGATCCGCCGCCTTCATTAAATGAGTTTGTCGCTCAAATATTGCCAGAGAAAGATCTCCAAGAGCTTGTAAATCAATATTCAAAACCGATGTAACTACATAAAAGCCCAGTCACAAATCGTGGCTGGGCTTTTTATGATGCGGGAAATTTGGCGGGAACAAAATCGGGGATTTTTTCGCCCCTTATGACTCTCCGTGAAATGCGGTACGCTGTCAACACCGGCCGGAAAATGTACTTGAAGTGAAACGGAGTGTTTTTATGAAAAACGAAAAATGGAGACGGGTATCGATCTCTATGCCCTCGGATATGCTGCAAAACTATCGCATCAAGAGCGATGAGGCGGGTATTTCGCTGAGCCGACTACTATACCTACGATTAAAGCTCGCGAAATCTATATGGATTGTTCCAAGATCTATGCAAGATGATCTTGCCGCAATTCACACACTCTTATGGCAGATTCAGGCCGGTGAATATGTGACACAAAAACAGTGGAACATATTGCGTTCTCAGGTGGAAACCTTCGAAAAACTTGTCGGTAACAACGATGTACAAAGCAAAGGAGTGCGCGTTTATGCTTAAAGAAAATAAAGTGCCCGCTGTATGGGGAACACTAAAAGACGGCGTATCTCCATCCATAACAGCTCGATGCTCGCGGCCATTGGCTCCATTATCCGTAAACTCAGGGTATTCCCTTTGGCACACGCCCCCTTCCTGTCATGTAAAATGTAATCCTGCTACAGGGCTTTGGTTTACGGTAATGAACACTTCTACGGCAACTACTCCTCACCTGTTTCAGGGGACAACCTATGTTGCTTCCGATAAGGGACTCTATACCGCTGCGGATAAGAAAGGCGAAAACCAGTTAATTTCAACTGCAACAATCCAAGTGCTCGCCATCAAGGAACTCTGGGTCGATGACGGCACGCACAAAGATTCCTATGTTCTGGAGATCAGCTGTCCTGACTGGGATGAAGAAGTCAAAATAATGGAGATTCCTGTAGAAAAATACAAACAAGCATACCCTATCCTCCGAAAAAACTTTCCTGGCATTTTCTTCACAGATGCCAATGCAACCGCCGTGGAAGCGTACTTAACCGACACTTTCAACAAAAGCCGCGCACATATGGAGCGACGTATTGATGTTGAGCCCTCGGGGTGGATGGAGATAAACGGAGTGATCTCCTACTGGAAGGGAAGCGGAGAACATTGTGCATCTATGGATATCCCCGCTGTAGCGACCATGCGTTATAACGAGATTTTCCAGAGCGGATTGCGTTTCCTATCCGTTGGAAAAAATCAATGGCAAGTTTGTCTTTTGTGGCTCTATGTTCATCTCGGCTACATCTTATATTGGATAAGGCGAGCCTCTGCTGTTTCGATGTTCGTTCTCTACGTAAAAGGAAGAACAGGTTCTTTGAAAACCTCCGTGGTACGTGAACTGTCCAACGTGTTCGATCATGATCGCGGTCACGCAACAACACGCATGACATCGACACGTGCCAGTATTGCCACGGTACTATCGAATCTTCGGGATACCTGCATTTGCGTCGATGATTATTCCAATTCAAACATGCGGGACAGTCGGAGCTCAGAAGACAATGCCGAGTTTGTCATTCGCTCAGTAGGAGATGGCATTCTCCCTGAAAAAATGAATATACGCGATTTCTCAAAGGCTGTGCGAAAAACAGTTCGCTCTGCAGTCGTTATGACAGGAGAGGAAAAACTCTCATTGGGCGCATCCAGTATGCTGCGCGTGATAGAAATTCCGATAGACGAGCACACCTTTTCAGGCGAAGCCCTACGTATTTTTCAAGAAGACTCGGAAATACTGCGCTGCTATTTTGCCTTGTTCGTTCAGTATCTCACGGAACATGGGCATGAAATCACAGCAGCATATGGTCAGCTACAAAACGATTATCGCGAGAGTTATGCTCGTTTGTATCGCGATAAACGTTACATTGACGCAGCTGTCCTGCTCCGTATCGCAAAAGATGTCCTTTCGGGATTCAGTGCTTTCTGCGGGGTTACGCTACCCGAAAATCTATGGCAGCAATTCGACGACAGCATTCGGATAGGGGTTACGCATAACAGCCAAGAAGCCCGCTGTCAAAAGCCGGAACTGCGTTTCTTGATTGCACTCGTAGAGGTCGTGGATATGTCACAAAACAGCAAAGTAGCAGACAGTGAAGATTGCTATGTGGGAAACGAAGACAATTTCATCGGTTTCAGAGAAGCAGGAAACGACTTGTTATGGGTTCGATGGGATTGCGCCTTTAACCTAGTCCATGCCTACTATCAACGCATTGGCGAACCGTGGATGAGCAAAGAAGCCACCATCAAAGAGCAACTATTACACCTTGGCCTTTCCAAAGGAAAGCTCAAAGGAGAAGGTTCAACCGGAAATGAATATCTCATTCGTGCAAAAAAAGGAAAGCGTCAACGGATGCTTGTTCTGCGAATGAATGCCGTTCAGAAGTATATGGAGGAGCAAGAATTATGATGTATCTCGTCGAATTTCATCGCGGCTTTGCCACTTTCAATTCTCCTGAGGAGATCGTGGAGGTCATCGGTCAGGAGGTCGGCATTCAGATATCGATATGCGAAACCATCGAGCACGCATATGTCACAGCCTGCAAAAACTATGCATGGAAGTCATGGGAACGCAATCCATGGGTACTCCCCGCCCTCCCACGATTTGAGGATTGGCAAGCGGCAGGATTCCATTTTACTTCAGGTGTTCCGCTGATGCAGCCTCCATGTTGGCGTGTCTTTTCAGCGAGATCATACGATGTCATTGCCATCCTGACAAGCACTGTAAATGTCATCGATTTTCTTGCACAACACCCTGATTCGATTGTAACGGAAGAGCCAAGCGTGCTAGCTGCGCAAAATGTCCTAAACTGGGTATTATTGCAGCACCTCCTGGCATTCGCCCCCTACATCACTGGAGGTCTTCCATGCCTCCAAAACCTTCCTCTTGATACAATCATCCCGGTTGATTTCGCTGAAAAATTCAAAGAGTGCCTGTCAAGCGTTCCTCAACAATTACCTCATCCACGTCCACAGTGGCAACTGACCGCATCCGAAGGAGGAGTCGCTCATGTCGAATAACATCATCCCCGCCACCTATACCGTCCGTGAAGTTGCAGAAATTCTTCGCATTGGACGAAATAAGGCGTACGGGCTTGTCCACAACAAAAAGATTGGCGCAATCAAGATGGGACGCGAGTATCGCATTCCGAAAATCTGCGTCGAGCGGTTCTTAAACGAGGGACTTCATACCTAACACCCTTCTTCTACTCACAGGGAGCAACGTCCATGTTGCTCCCTATCTATTGAAAGGATTCACGAAAATGCAAGGAACAATAGAAACTCGCACACGAAAAAATGCACGTGATGCAAATGGAAAGCTCCGAACGGAGATGAAGGTCTACGATGTCCGCTACAACTATCGCGACCCTGCAACAGGACAGATCGTCCGCAAGAAAAAGAGAGGCTTCCTCCGTCGTATAGATGCCGAGGAGTTTCTGCTTCAAATCAACAAAGCACAGCAGGAAGGTGTTTTCCTCACTCCAGAAAAACTCACCCTATCGACTTATTTGAACACATGGCTCAGCAGCTATGCCAAGGTAAATGTCAAAGCCAGTACATATGCCCAATATGAAGCAATCGTGAAGAAACGCCTCATTCCTTGGGCTGGTGGCTGCGACATCAAGGCGATCACACCAATGCAGATTGACGAATTTTATGCAACATTGTTGCAGCAGGGACGCGCAGATGGCAAAGGCGGTCTCTCAGCAAAATCCGTACTCTACATCCACCGTGTTTTGAACGAAGCTCTTGGACATGCCGTACAGAAAGGCTTGCTGGTCAAGAATCCATTGCTCAGTGTAACAAATATCCCAAAGACAAAGAAGTTCAAGGCATCCGCATACAGCGCGGAGGAGATTCGTTCTTTGTTGGAGGCAGCAGCTACTGAAAACAGTTTTTGGCAAGCAGCAATCGCACTCGCGGCAATATGCGGTCTGCGGCGCGGTGAATGCCTTGGTCTCAAATGGTCGAAAATTGATTTTGACAGCCAATCTATCACCATTGATGAGCAGGTGATAGAGATTCATCACAAAATACATTTCTCCACGCCTAAGAGTACTGAAAGCATTCGCACCATTCACGCCCCCGCTGAGGTTTTCGCCATATTGAAGCGGCGAAAGGAGGAGCTAGACCAACATAAGGAGTGGCTGGGCAACGCATACGACAAGCACGATCTTGTTCTATGCCGTGGAAACGGATCGCCGATCCGTCCCGGAAATTTCACAAAAGCGTTCAAGGACTTCTTGGCACGCCACAATATGCGTACCATCCGTTTTCACGATTTGCGCCATTCATGCGCTTCGCTGATGCTGCAATCCGGCGTTGCCATGAAAACAGCTTCCGAAATCCTTGGACACAGCTCGATTGCCATTACAGCCGATCTTTACACGCACGTCATGCAAAAGACAAAGGAGGAAGCTGCTGGGAAAATCGGTG
The DNA here is from genome assembly GCF_001683335.1 of Selenomonas sp. oral taxon 126. Classification (GTDB taxonomy): domain Bacteria; phylum Bacillota; class Negativicutes; order Selenomonadales; family Selenomonadaceae; genus Centipeda. The sequence goes on along the minus strand of NZ_CP016201.1, from coordinate 1,046,840 downwards.
ATTACGTTTTTGGCACGCAAGAGAAATGACAATCTTGCAAAAAAGAGGAAATCCCTATAAAATATAGGTAGATCATTTGATTTGAGGTGATTATCATCGAACTCGAACAAAAGAAAAGTCGATACCTTGAGAAAATCAAACAGCTTCGGTTGATAGATGACACGTTCTTTAACAGCTGCTTCGACGGGAATATTCCCTGTATGGAGGTCGTGCTTCGTGCTGTCATGGGCAATGACCGCCTGCGCGTGACGGAGGTCATCACGCAGCAGAGTGTGCCAAATCTCTACGGTCGTTCCGTACGATTCGACGCACTCGCGACGGATGGCGAGAACATCTACGATGTGGAAATTCAGCGCAGCGACGAGGGTGCAATTCCCCGTCGTGCGAGATTCAACAGCAGCATGATTGATTCCCGTGAGGTCAGCAAGGGAACGCTCTTCCCCGACCTGCCGGAGACCTACGTCATCTTTATCACCGAGCATGACATATGGAAGCGAGGAAAACCGCTCTACAAGGTGCGGAGAACATTCGAGGACACCGAGGAGGTATTCGACGACGGTGCACACATTCTCTACGTCAACGGGGAATGTCAGAGCGAAAGCCCGCTCGGACGTCTTATGCACGACTTCTTTTGCAGTGATCCGAATGATATGTACAGCGACGTGCTCGCCGAACGCGTACGCTTTTTCAAAGAAGACGAAAAGGGGGTTGCAGCTATGTGCAAGGTAATGGAAGAAATCTACAACGACGGTATTGCTATTGGCGAAGTTCGCGGCGAGGTTCGTGGTGAAATTCGCGGTGCAGAAACAGAACGTATAAAAAGCATCAAGAACCTCATTTCAAGCCTAGGCATCACCGCCGAAGCTGCAATGGATGCGCTGAAGATTGCCAAGGCCGATCAACCGAAGTATCTGGCGCTCCTCTAAGGAGAAGTCTGCATCACTTTTCTCGTATACTTCTTCAAAAAGTGATGCACCGTCCGCTAGAGGCTTGTCCCCTTGTCCGCCCTGTCCATGCAAATAACATGGTATGGATAGCCCCATAGACATGGATATTCTGCAAAAATGACACAGGACAAGGGACAAAGCTAGCTATTTCGTCCGCTGAGGAGGAGATTATACATCTCCCACTAAGACCTCAAAAGTGATGCCCAAATGAATGCGAGGATGCTGCACGGCATCCTCGTTTTTTATGTCATAATCACCTATTTCTCTTACCCAAAAATCCATGTTCAAAATCTCGTGTGCCCAAAATGTGCCCAAAATCGTGTTTTTCACCCAAAAATAGAGACAGAAAAGGCTTCGTGGAAATCTCCACGAAGCCTTATTTTTCAATGGCAGAGAGGGTGGGATTCGAACCCACGGTGGCTCATCACCACACTTGATTTCGAGTCAAGCACCTTCGACCACTCGGACACCTCTCCATGCGCTTATGCGACATGACGCATTATAGCACAGGCACGCTGCATTGGCAAGGACTTTTTGGAGCGACGCGCAGGAATGCATTTTCACGATAAAAAGGACTGCTGCACGAGCAGATCATGCAGCAGTCCCATGTATAGGAATGGAGGATAGGTTTAAGCAAGCATGGAGCGGAGGAACCAGATCTGCTTTGCATAGTTGGTGATGTGGTCTTCCATGAGGTTCGCGACGCCGAAGCAGTCGTGTGCATCCGCAGCTTTGCGGATCTCGAGTGCCTGATCGCGGAGGAGTTCGAGGTCAGCAAGCGTGATCTCGAGCGCCTTCTTCTGATCGACAGCCTCGTCGCCGAGCTCCTTGATCGTTGCGATTGCGAGGTAGCCCTTCAGGCTCGCGACCGGCTGTGCGCCCGCGATCTTGAGCAGCTCTGCGGTCTCGTCGAGCACGTCCGCGAATGCGTCATAGAGTGACTCAAGGTACTCGTGGACAGCCTTGAACTGCGTGCCGACGACATTCCAGTGGAGGTTGTGGAGCTTAATGTAGCCAACGCCGATGTTGGCGATGTAGGTGTTGAGTGCATTGTTGAGGTTTGTATCATTTGCGTGTGACATAGTGGAAAATCCCCTTTCATATTCATCTGTTGCAGATAACACTGTATCTGTTTCATATCTCATTACATGTGCTATTATATCCTAGAAGTTTTTTCTTGTCAATAGTAATTATTAAATATCTGCAAAATTTAAATTTTGTCCCATAGAATATTTTTCGCACGCCTCCATCCCCCCTTGACAAATCCAACTCCTCATGTATAATATTACATATCGGTTAAGTATGCTATTTAAGAAAAGAGGAACAGATATGAGCGAGAAGAACTACCGCTTCGAGACCTTGCAGGTGCGTGTCGGGCAGGAGCAGCCCGACCCCGTGACGGATGCGCGCGCCGTGCCCATCTATCAGACAACCTCCTACGTGTTCCGCGACGCGCAGCACGCGGCAGACCGCTTTGCCCTGCGCGACCCCGGCAACATCTATGGACGCCTCATGAACCCGACGCAGGATGTCTTCGAGAAGCGCATTGCGGCACTCGAGGGCGGCGCGGCGGCACTCGCCTTTGCCTCGGGCGCGGCGGCGATCACGGCGACGATCCAGGCGCTCGCGCATCAGGGCGACCACATCGTCTCGCAGCAGACGATCTACGGCGGCTCGTACAATTTCCTCGCCCACACGGTCAAGGACTGGGGCATCGACGTGACCTTCGTTGACCCGAAGGCGGGCGCACAGGGCTTTGCGGACGCGATCCGCCCGAATACGAAGTGCGTCTTCATCGAGACGGTCGGCAACCCGAACGCCGACCTCGTGGACATCGAGGCGATTGCAGCGGTTGCGCACGCGCAGGGCGTGCCCGTCGTCATCGACAACACCTTTGCAACGCCGTACCTCCTGCGCCCGATTGAGCACGGCGCGGACATCGTTGTGCACTCGGCGACGAAGTTCATCGGCGGACACGGCGCGAGCCTCGGCGGCGTCATCGTCGACGGCGGCGAGTTCGACTGGAAGGCATCGGGACGCTTCCCCCACCTCACCGAGCCGAACGCGAGCTACCACGGACTCAGCTTTGCCGATGCGCTCGGCTCCGTCGCCTTCATCGTCTACATCCGCGCGCTCATCCTGCGCGACACGGGCGCGGCAATCTCGCCGTTCAACGCGTTCTACTTTATCCACGGACTCGAGACGCTGTCCCTGCGTGTCGAGCGTCATGTCGCGAACGCGCTGAAGGTTGTCGACTTCCTCGCGAAGCACCCGAAGGTGGCGAAGGTCAATCATCCCTCCCTGCCAAACCACCCTGACCATGAAATCTACAAGCGGTACTTCCCGCACGGCGGCATCTCCATCTTCACGTTCGACATCGCGGGCGGACGCGAGGCGGCATACCGCTTTATCGACCATCTGAAGCTGTTCTCCATCCTCGCGAACGTCGCGGACGTGAAGTCCCTCGTCATCCATCCTGCGACGACCACGCACTCCCAGATGAGCGCGGAGGAACTCGCCGCCTCCGGCATCGGCGAGGGCACGGTGCGCCTCTCCATCGGCATCGAGCACATCGACGACCTGCTCGGAGATCTTGAGGAAGCACTCGCTGCGGTGTAAAATCGTATTGCTCTCAAAGCAAAGAGACTGTTGTACGACGACACGTTCGTCTTCGTACAACAGTCTCTTTTTCGTCTCTGACCGTCTGCTTGGGAATCACTGATAAAATGAAGTCCGTCAGATTGGCGCAGATTTTTTCGTCCGAACTAGGAGGCAAACCGGACGCAGAGTGGGGCTCTGTGGAGGATTTGCAGGCGTTGTGCGGGCAAAAAAGATGCGTCAAGATGGCGGTGCTGAATTTATCAGTGCTTCCCTTACTTTTCGCCGCGTGCTTCGCGCGCCTTGCGTTCCTTTGCGTAGGCATCCAGTCGTGCGTCGTCGAGGGATGCCTCCAGACGATCACAGAGCGTCCGTCCGTCTGCATCCGTTCCGCCGGCATCGTTCAGGAAGAGCTTCTTCCAATAGTCACGCATGAACGGGATGCCGTGTGCCTCCACGGCGCGTGCGATATCTGCAGCAAGCCGCCGGACGCGCTCGTCCTTCGCCCGCAGTCGCAGCGTCCCACCATACCACCAGTGGTAGGAGATCACGGAGCCGCCGTACCGCTCGAGGTCGAGCAGCACGTCCACGAGATTCCATTGCCAGCGCACAATGGCATCCGCCCAGACGTCGGCGATCAGCCCCATGTCCGTCTCCTCATACGGGAGCGGCTTGAGCCACAGCTTCGTCAGATCGAAGCATCTTTGCAGCTCCTTCTCATAGAGTTCACGCGCTGCCGCGTGCCCGTCCTCGTCTCTCGCGTGTACGGTCTGCTGTCGCTCGAGAATCCGCGCGAGCAGTGCATCCGCCTGTGCCCGCTCCGCCTCCGTTCCTGCGATCAAATCCTGCGCCGCGTCCCCCTCTGCGGGCGAAAAGAATTCAGCCGCCTTTTCGCTATATAGGAAGAACGGCATCCAGACCGTTTTTTTCCCCCGCCGCCCCACAGTGAGGCGTCTGCCGAAGATGGTCGGCTTGCAGTATGCAGGCTCCTCCGCCCCATCCCGAAACGCGGTCATAACGCATTTGGCGTAGCGCAGCTCGGAGAAGACGATGCTCTGAATCGACTCCGTATTGGCGTGGAGAACGTTTTCGCCATGCTCCATCACCTCTTTCAGATCCAGCGCCTCGATCTGGCGTTTGAGTGTGTCCACGGAGATCCCCTCGATGTCCGGCAGGATGCCGCCGATCTGCCCGCCGAGCTCCTGCCCCGCGCGAAGATCGTCCTCTCGGATGAGCTCCTCCACCTTGAGCAGCCGCAGGGTGAGCGCGTCCATCTGCAGCCGCTGCACAACGCGCACACAGGTCACCTTTTCCCCGCGCTGCAGCGACTCCCTGCCCAGCGCCGTGAGCCTGCCGTTCTCGATATGCCCGTAGCTGTCCAGTACATCCAGCAGCTTCCTGACGTAGACGCTGCTGAGCCCCGTCGTCGCCTCAAGCAGCGCGGGATCCGCGCCGATATCGGCAACGAATTGGAGGAGGTGCCGCTCGATTCCCTCGTAGTTCTCGAAGACGCGCTCCTCCATCGTAATATCGACGAGCGCAATCGGATAGTAGACGGCAGCCGCAAAGTCGATATGCTGCGCCTCGAGCTTCGGATATGTCCGCATGATCTCGCGCAGGGCGTTGCAGAGGAAAAAATACGTCTTCGGATCGCGCTGTGTGTGCGCGTCCGCCTGCTGCGGTGCGGGGCTCTGTGCGCCGTGATTCGTCTTATCTGCCATGTTCGACCGCCTCCATCCGCCGCCGGAACTCCGCGTAGGTCATACATTCCCCGGGCGGCGATTCCGTGCGCACACCGTCCATGAGGGCACGGATGAACGCAGCGAATTTCGCCTCCGAACGCCCCGGCACCTCCTGCCCCTCCTCATCCCGATGCACATATTCGCACGTCTGCAGGAAGTCCATGTCGCCGATGAGGATGAGCATCTTTTTGCAGCGCGTCACTGCGACGTTGAGGCGGCGCAGCTCGCTCATAAAGCCGATGCGCGGGGCACCGGGCGGCTTGCGCGCACTGCGCGTAAAGCTGTATAGGATGATATCGCGCTCCTGCCCCTGGAAGCTGTCGAGGGTCGCAACGGAGTCCTCCCGCTCCTTTGGTGTGAGCACGCCGTCCAGTAGCGCACGGATTGCCACCACCTGCGCCTTGTACGCTGAAATGACGCCAATGTGCTCGGCGGTGCAGTCGGTATACCGGAGGAGGCCGCGCAGGATGCGTGCCGTAATCTGTGCCTCGAGGTCGTTGCGCGTGCCCGCATTCCCCATATTCTGCTCGAAGCGTTCCCGCACATCGGAGGTGGAGATGACAACGAGCCGCGCCGCAGAGAGTGCGGGAAAGAGGCTTGTCACGTCCGACTTGAAATCCGGGAGCGAGATATAGTTCCCGCCGTAGAATGCCCGCGAGATGATCGCCGCAATCTCGGGCGGCATACGGAACTGCGTGTCGAGCATCATCTTATTCGCAGCGGGCAGTTCCTCGTCCTCGTACATCTTCTCAAAGAGGCTCTTGCCGAGCAGCTCGGTATCCACGTCATTGGCCCTGCACAGCTCCACCAGCTCCTCGCTCGCAATGGGGGGAATCTGCTGATGATCCCCGACCATGATGAGCTTGTTCGAGACACTCATCGGCACGAGGGCGTTGTGAATCTGGATCTGCCCCGCCTCATCGATGATCGTCACATCGAATCTCAGGTCGGCAAAGCGCCGCTGCGAGTTGACGCCGATGCAGGTCGCGCCGACGAGGTCGACCGAGGAGAGGATCATATTCCCGAGCGAGTAGTCCTGATCCGTCGCATTCTTCCTGCGCCACTCCTCGAGATGCGCGAGCAGCGTGGAAAGGCGGTGCAGCTCCCCTGTGACGAACGCCGCATAGGACTCCACGCCCTCCCGCGTCATTTCCTGCGGGTAGTCCATTACAAAGAACGTCCACGGGATATCGCTTCCGGGGCGCGCCTCCTCCACCTCTGCACGCAGACCGTCAAAGATCGGCTGACAGTACCGCTTGCGCAGGACGAGGTCGATGAACTCGTTCTCGTACACCTGCCGATACTGCTGCTCGTAGCTGCGGCGCGCCGCATTGTACGCGCTGCACGAGGCGAGCTCCTCTGCGCGCGCCAGATCGTAGGCGCGCACCGCACGCCGCATCGGGTATTGGTCGATCATACGGCGCAGCCGTCCCCACAGCCCTGCCAGCCCCTCTGTGGCATAGCCCGTAATCCGTTCATAGCGGCGGCGCACGTCCGCGCGCTTCTCTGCGGCATCCGCTGCCGCCGCGCGATGCGCTGCATAGGCGTTCGCCATCTGTTCCCCGCTTGCCCGCAGGGGAGGAAGCAGCTCCCGCCACACCTTCTGCAGGAGCACATCCATGGATTTGACATCCACAGAGAGTGCGTCGAGCCGCCCCTGCAGCTCCCTCCATTGCTCCTCGATCGGGCGCAGGCGTGCAATGTTCTCTGCCGACTGCTCCTCAATCCTGCGGCGGGTTTCCTCGACCTTGTGCTCAAAGAGATAGGGATGCACCGCCTGCTCGACCTTCTCCTCCGAGCCGATGCGGATCATGTTGATGTCCTGTTCCTTTTTGAGCTTGACGAGGACATTGTCGACCGCCTTGTTGTTCTGCGAGGAGATGAGCACGCATTTTTTCGCGCGGACGAAATGCTTCACCCACTCGGTGATGACCGTTGTCTTCCCCGTGCCGGGCGGACCCATCACGAGATAGATATCCCGCGAGCGGATGCCGTCCATGACCGCCTGAATCTGGGCGGGTCTGAGCCCCCGGCTCTGCAGCTCCGCCTCGAGTGCGCGGAGATCGGGTGCATCGAAGCCGAGCAGCTGATGCGTGCCGAACACGGCGTCCATGTACCGCGCGGGGCAGTCCGCCCCTCCGCTGCGCAGCTTGCGGACGGCGTCCTGCTGCACATCGCGCACGACCGTGGAGCTGCAGAGACGGATATTCCCGCCCGTGGGGCTGAAGTCGTCGATGCCGACCTGCTCCTTGAAGAGGAGATCGATGCGGTTCTCCTCCCCCCCTTTTACCAGTGTGATGACCTCCGCCGTATGGGAGGGCTGCTCCGCGACATTGTCATCGTAGACCTCGACCTGCTGACGGCTCGCGAAGCTGCGCTCCTCGAAGTCCTGCCGCGCGGGGAAGAAAAAGGAGTACGCCGTCCGATCCCGCCGATCGTACGCCAGCGGCTCGATGCGCGTATAGTCCAGCATGTTCTCCGGCTTCTGCCACGCGCGCTCGGCAATCTCGTGTTCGTAGTAGGAATAGCGCTCCGCCAGACTGAGCATCTTTTCAAGGGACTGATGAGGGGTGTAGGACTCCTCGGCGTCTTCGTCCTCTGCTGCCGACATCCCTGATATTTTCGCACGAGCGCGCAGCTGCTCCTCCAGCACTTCAGTGTAAGATTCACCACGTGCCGGCGTGTAGGACGTGTCATTGTATCCGGTACTCCCCCCCTGCGAATACGGCTTTTCAAGATGCTGTGTTCGGGTATAGAGTCCCCGGAGCCTATCATTCTTCACCCTTACCATGATAACGGTTTCACGCACCTCGATCGGTACGCCTTTCCGCAGCAACATATTATGGCTCATAAAATTGAGCGGATAGATTGATACAATGATCAAAACCCGATTCATTCTATCGCTGAACTTGCACTTGATTATTTTGCCGTCGGCACTGAGGATGACCTTATCTTTTCCATCTCTATCTTCATAGATATAGCCCAGATATTTTTTTTGATGCCGAAGCCGGAGAAAGCTCCGTTCCTGTGCAATGTCATCGGAAATCAAAAGGAGATACAGGAATCCGTCCACCCGAATCGGTTCAAAAAACGAAATTGATCCCTCAGCCATGCCGCTCCCTCCATGCCTCGATATCGGGCAGCGTCTCCTCGGACGGCGTCACGGCATGCGGGAGCGCCTGCCACGCGGGATCGATGCCGTAGGTTTCCAGCATCTTGTCATATCCCGCACGCACGGTCGGCGACTGCAGCTGCTCCTGCACCACGTCACTGTACTCTGCCATGTCCCCTGCCTCCATTCCTCGCGCGCCGGAGGAGCGCATCCAGCGCCCGCTCCAAATCCTTTGCATCGCCGCGCTCCTTGGGGTTCAGCCGCATGCACTTCACGATGAGCGCATTCACAGGCGCAGGCAGCCGGGGCTGCAGCGCAGCGGGCTCTTTGAACCACTCCCATGCCGAGCCGTCGCGGTTCGCCATGTACTCCCTATTCCGCCCCATCGCAGGGCGCACCTGCGTGTAGTATTCGTAGAGGATGACGCCCATCGAGAAGATGTCCGCCCCCGAGCGGCTCTCCATCGCCAGACGCCGCGTCATCTCGGGTGCGCGGTAGCCGGGTGTACCCTCCTGATCCTTGAGCGTGTAGCTGACGGACGAGCCGAAGTCGACCAGATATCCATCGCCGTACTTCCCGACAATGATGTTGTCCGGCTTGAGATCGCGATGATAGTAATGCGGTCCTTTCGGATTGTGCATCCGCACGAGGACAGAGGCGATGTCCTTCATGACGCGGAGGAACGCCCCCTCGTCAAGCTCCGTCATCCTCTCTCCGAGCGTCTTCCCCGGGATGTTCTGCATGACGATGTAGAACATCTTCTGTGCCTCATCATGAAAGTACTCATAGACGGTGGGCACGCGATGCGTCTCCGCGCCTACCTGGATCATCGCCTGTGCCTCACGCACTGCGTCCTCCAGCACCGCCCGTCGTTCCCGGCACTCCTGCGGGACATCAATCGCCTTGATGAACACCTTTCGCTTCGTATCCTCGTCCTTGGCGAGATAGGTTCTGCTGCAGTTCGTCTCCGTGAGCGGATTCCGGATGACGTATGTGTGCGGCTTCCCTACGATTGTCTGCTCCATCTCATCACCCCTCACGCAGCACGGCAAATGCCTCATCTGCCCCCGCAGCACCGCGCATCAGATCATCGACCATCTGCGCCGTTGCAGCGCTGCATCCCGCCGCCTCGAGATCTGCCGGCTCCGCCTCGCGGCTGCGGATCTCCCCGCACAGAATATCGCCGAAGAGAACGCCGAGTGCATAGCAGTCGGCATACGCCCAGTCCTGCTGCTCCCACGCATCCGTGCAAATGTACTTCTCGACCTCCTTCTCACGCACACTCCGCTTGGCGCGCATGGCATCCCCGATCACCGTGAGGCTCCCGTCGTCCGTCGTGATCTTGGCAAAGTCAAATTTGATGTACGGCCTCCACTTGTGCGCCCCCTCCTTCCCAAGATCGCAGACATAGACACTCTCGTGGGTCAGCAGACGATGATAGAACGGCTCGGCACCGCCGTGCAGCTCCCGGAAGCACGCCGCAATCTCGCGGCAGATGAGGCGGCGTTCCTCCGGTGTGAGCAGGGGGAGGGCATCGCGCAGACGCACGGGCTTGCGTGGGAACTCGTAGACCACAATGGAGAATTCGCTCGCATCCGCGTCCAGCAAGCGCACATCACGGATCAGCCCGCGCGGCGCTTCGTCCGGATCGCTCTCTGTCACTGCATCACGAAAATCCATATTGCGCGTGAGAAGCTCCTCCGACACGTCCCCGCGCCGATACTGGCGCAGAATCGCGCAGCGCACAGCACCGCGTGTCCCCGTCTGACGCTCTCCCAGATACTCGTGGATGCAGCGCGTGCGCTTCCCATCGGGCGGCTCGCCCAGACTCTCCGTAATACTGTAGTCCGCAATATCCATCAGATCCGCATCGAATCGGGCTGTCTGATTCTCATGAAAGAACCATATTAAAAAGTTATGCAGACTTGCAAGGCAAAGCCTGAGATTATCAAAGCTCAGCTGTGCCTCGTCCTGCCTGGTCTTCCCATCGTGCGAACCTGCATTACCGAAGTCGCGCAGAGCCGTGTACGTATTGACCGATTTATACTGCCCGCTTTGATAGAGGAGCCGCGTATTGTTAAGAGGCGGCAGCGGGGGATTCTTCAGCCCGAGACTCCTTTTTATCTTTTCAGAGGTCAACGCCTCGATCATATCATACAGATCCCATTTGTACTTTCTCTTCGGCTCGGCAATGTCATGGTACGCCTCCCGCAGCGCGCTCTCATCCACCCCGGCGCGCGTTATGGCGAGCTTCGCAATGCGTTCCAGTGCGCAGCGCAGCGTCGTCGAGCAGTTGTTGACACGCAGACGCGCATTCTTCTCCACCTCGATCATATATTGATACAGCCGCTCATCATGCTTCTCGACAAATGCAAACTGCGCGCACATATGCCTTCCTCCTTGACCTTCCTGCCACACGTGAAAAGAAAACACATTTCACTAGAGTCCATTATATTCTTTTAAGAAAATAAATTCAAGGAATCGCTGATAAAATGAAGTCCGTCAGATTGGTGCAGAATTTTTGTCCTGCCAAGGAAACAAACCGGACGCATAGCCGTTGTGCTATGTGGAGGATTTGTTGACACAGGCAGGGCGAAAAGGATGCTCCAAGATGGCGGTGCTGAATTTATCAGTGCTTCCTCAAATAAAAATCACCGACAGAGCTGCCGGTGATTCTGCTGATTTACTGTTCGCCCTCCTCCGCCTTCTGTATCTCCCTGCGGTCGCGGTAGATGTCCGTGATGACGATCTTCACGATGACAATGATTGGGACGGCGAGGAACATGCCCGCCGCGCCGAGGAGCTCCCCGCCGAAGACGACGCCGAGGATGACGGCGACGGGATGCAGGTGGAGAGATTTGCCGACGAGGGCGGGATAGACGATGTTGTGATTGACCTGCGTGAGCGCGACGTAGAAGAGCGCCGTCTGCGCGATCAGCTCCCGTGCCGATGCCGCCGTCATCAGGACGCCGAGGGTCGAGGCAACGGTTGGCCCGAGCACGGGGATGAACTCGCCGACGCCCGAGAGCAGGGCAAAGACGGAGGCGTACGGGAGCCCCATGAGTTTGAAGTATGCGAGGACGACAACGCCCGTAATGGCGCACAGGACGAGCTGGCTGCAAATATAGGCGCGCAGCGCTGTGAGGAGGGTGTCAAAGAGGCGGAGAACACGCCGCCGCGCGGTGTCCGGAAAGAGATCTGCGAGCCAGAGTTTGATCGTGAGACCATCCTTCAGAAGATAGAACGATACGAAGATGATGATGACGAAGTCGATGACCTTGCCAAACGCAGTGAGGAGGAAGGAGAGCGAGGCGCGCAGCAGCTCTGCGCCGACGCTGCGCAGACGGTCGAGGATGTTTACGAACTCATCTTGGATGAAGTCGGTGTCCGAGAGAAAGGGAAGCTGCTGCAGGCTCTGACCGATGGTCGGCAGCTCCGCGACGAACCGCTGAAAGGACGGCAGGACGGAGCGCGAGATGATGCTCGCGAGTGCGGCGAGCACGAGGATGAAGGCGATAATGGCGATTGCCGACGCGACCGCACGCGGCATCCGCCGTGCCGCCATGAAATCCACGGCGGGCTCCAGCAGGAGCTGCAGGAGCAGCGAGAGGAAGATGATGAATGCAAAGTCCTGATAGAACCAGAACATCGAGAGCAGGATGGTGAAGCTCACGGCGAGGATGATGGATGTGCGGTAGTTCGCGAGGTTCATAATGCCTCCTTTCGTTGGGGCTTAGTGCTTGATGCGTGGATTGCATCTCACGGTCTGAGCGATGTGATCGGTATGACGCAGACGCCGTCTTCCCGTCGGTATGCAGCATTCGTCAGTCCGCAAATAACGCAGAGAAGCTGCGGCGCCCTTCTTTCGTCTTCTTTCAGCATCCTGCTGCGAATATCCAATAGATTTTTTGCGGCTGCATCAATCTGATTTGCGCCGAGTTTGATTTCAAATGCGCCCCATGTGCCATCCTGCATTTCTACGACAGCGTCAATCTCTTTTTCCTTATAGTCCTGGTAATGGAACAGCTTGCCGCCCAATGCCTGTGCGTAAATCCACAGATCGCGCTCGCACAGGGCCTCGAACAAGAAGCCCATAGTCTCGATATCCGAGATGAGTCCGTTCTCGTCCAGCCCCAGCAAGCTGCATGCGATGGAGGGATCGGTCAGATGGCGTTTGCTCATCTGCTTCACGCGCACGGAGGAACGCACATTGGGGTTGAACGGCGGCTGGTCTTCGATGATGTAGAGGCGACGGAAGACATCCAGATATTCGGACACCGTCTGATCGCTGATGTCCACACCGTCAACGTCCCTGATATCCCGCTTGATCGTTTTATTGGAAACGGTGGTTGATTCATTTCGCGCGAGCGATTTGAGCAGGCGCAGCATCTTCGAGCTGTCCCGCCGAATGTCGTCCAAACGGTTTGCGCCGTCGTCGATGATGGCGTTGATGTATCCCTGCGGCAGCAAATGCGCATTCTCCGTCGGCACGGAGAGCCCCTGCGGCCATCCGCCCCGAACGATCAGCCCCGCGAGCGTTGCCAGATTTACCTCGTCTGTCAGCTGCGGTGTGAAGTCTCGCGCGAATAAAGAGCGCAGAGAAATTTTACCGTCGGAGTCTCCGGTCTCCCACAGCGACATGGTTCTCATGCGGAGCGGCGCAATGCGCCCTGCCCCGCTGTGCATGACGCCCTTTCTCTGCGGCGTGAACGAGCCGGTCAGGATGAATTGCCCCTGCCGATTCCTGACATCCACCTCGTGTCTGACCGCGTCCCAGATGCTCGGAACTTCCTGCCATTCGTCTATGAGGCGGGGCGTCTCACCGGGCAGCACAATGGAGGGATCCAGTCCTGCCAGCATTCTGTTTTGAAAGTTCCCCGCAGGGTCACCCAACATAAATTTGCTGCGGCTGTTTTTCGTTGCTGTCCACGTCTTTCCGCAGCACTTTGGTCCCTCTATGCAGACGGCGCCGAATGCTTTTAAAAGCCCCTCCAGCATACCATCTGCAATGCGTGTGCGATAGCCATCCATATTTTTAGTTTCCACCTTGTCAAATTTATAAAAGTCAGTTTGTCGTTTTTGTGATTTTCAGTTTATCATATTTACGTTTTTCAATCAATCAAATTTCTTTGGGAGGCACTGATAAGATGTATAATGATTTTGGTATGTTCTATTGACCGACGAACGAGCAACGATTATACTTTTAATAGAATGATTGGCTCGCCCAAAGGAAGTGTTATCCATGCCCATTATCTGTATGTTCAGAGGCATTGCGTGGACGATGATGCACGAGGATGAACTGCGCGCGAACTACGATCTGATGCTCGATGGGCAGCTCCCGTTCCGCATTGATCCACTTCGCTGATCGGAGGTACATTATGCGAATCCACCCTATCGCTGTAAAGCCCCTAAGTAATTATATCCTGAGCGTGACTTTCTCCAACGGGGAGCACCGACACTTCGATGTAAAGCCCTATTTGGACATCCCCTTTTTTACCCCGCTCAAAAACATGGAAGAGTTCAAACAGGTCTTTGTCAATGACTTCACTGTCGAATGGAAAAATGGCAGAGACATTGCTCCACACGAGCTCTATGACGGCTCCGTTTCTGCTCCGACGTCTGTATAACAAAACCGCCCTTGTATGACAGAAGGAGTCGATGGAAAATGTTTTGCAAAAATTGCGGAAATCCTGTTGAGGATGGTACAAAGTATTGTCGGGCGTGCGGCTCAGCGATTGCCACATCTGAGGTGCATACACAAATGAGCGGCACTCCGCGTAAACCGGACGAGGGCATTATAGAGAATTTTTTCAAGCTTCATGGGCGTTTGAATCGAAAAAGATTTATCAAGAGATCATTTGTGTTAGCGGGTCTGGCGTTCCCTTGCTTTTTCTTGCTTTTTGCCGTGCTCGATGACACGAAGCCATTTGAAGTCCTGTCAATGGTAACCGCATTTGTTTTCCAGATCGCGAATTATTGTATCGCTGTCCGCCGTTTGGAAGACCTAGGGTATGGTCCGGGTGCGGCACGCCTCATTTTAATTGTTGGTATTGTGTCTCTCCCGATTGATGATGAGCATGTCCTTCGGATTTTGTCGTATGTACAGTCCGGTTTTTGGTTCTACTGTGCGGTAAAGAAAGGTACTGCGGGAAAAAATCAATACGGCGAAGATCCCCTGCAGCAAGGAGCAAGCTCATAGTTTTTGAGCATCAGAACATGGAGGAAATTGCAATCATTCGACAGCAACGTACAAAAACGCCCCAGCCAATACGGTTGGGGCGTTTCCATTGCAAATCTTACGCCCCCGGTGTGGGCGCTTTTGCCGTCTGCAGACGTGCGACAGCACGTTTGAGGGCGAGGGAGGCACGCTGTTCGTCGATGATGCCGCCCTGTGTATCGGGGCTCTCGTGCAGGAGGCGCAGGCGCTCCTGTGCGCGCTCATAGGCGCGCTGCGCGCGGTTGATGTCGATGTCGATCGGCTCCTCCGCAGCGGTTGCGAGAACGGTGATCTTCTCGGGTGTGACCTCCATGAAGCCGCCCGCCACAGCGATGAGCTGTTCCTTGGCGTCGACATGAATCTTCATGGCATGCGGCTGAAGTCCCGTGACGAGGGGGATGTGCTTCGGCAGGATGCCGATCTCGCCGCCCGTGGAGCGGGCGATGAGCATGTCGATATCGGCGGCGTAGACCATGCGGTCGGGAGATACAATCTCCAGCTTGATGGTCGCCATCCGTTACTCCTCCTCTTTGAGTTTCTTCGCCTTTTCGATCGCCTCTTCGATGCCACCGACCATGTAGAAGGCAGCCTCGGGGAGTTCGTCGTACTTGCCGTCGAGGATTTCGCGGAAGCCGCGGATCGTATCCTTGAGTGCAACGTACTTGCCCGGTGAGCCGGTGAAGACCTCTGCGACCGCGAACGGCTGCGAGAGGAAACGCTGGATCTTACGCGCACGCGAGACGGTCAGCTTATCCTCGTCGGAGAGCTCCTCCATGCCGAGGATGGCGATGATGTCCTGCAGCTCCTTGTACTTCTGGAGCACCGCCTGCACGCCGCGCGCGACCTCGTAGTGCTCCTGCCCGATGACGTGCGGGTCGAGGATACGCGAGGTGGAGTCGAGCGGGTCGACGGCGGGGTAGATGCCGAGCTCGGCGATCTGACGCGAGAGAACGGTGGTTGCATCCAGATGCGTAAAGGTCGCAGCCGGTGCGGGGTCGGTCAGGTCGTCCGCAGGGACGTAGACCGCCTGCACGGACGTGATCGAGCCCTTCTTCGTCGTGGTGATACGCTCCTGCAGTGCACCGACGTCAGTCGTCAGCGTCGGCTGATAGCCAACGGCGGACGGCATACGTCCGAGCAGAGCCGAGACCTCGGAACCTGCCTGGATGAAACGGAAGATGTTGTCGATGAAGAGCAGCACGTCCTGACCCTGCACGTCGCGGAAGTACTCCGCCATCGTCAGACCCGTCAGAGCCACGCGCATACGCGCTCCGGGCGGCTCGTTCATCTGACCGTAGACGAGTGCGGTCTTGTCGATAACGCCAGACTCAGTCATCTCCGACCAGAGGTCGTTGCCCTCGCGCGTACGCTCGCCGACACCCGCAAAGACGGAGTAGCCGCCGTGCTCGGTCGCGATGTTGTGAATGAGCTCCATGATGAGAACGGTCTTGCCGACGCCTGCGCCGCCAAAGAGACCAATCTTTCCGCCGCGCGAGTACGGAGCAATCAGATCGACGACCTTGATGCCCGTCTCGAGGATCTGCGTCGATGTCTCCTGATCGTCGAACTTCGGTGCGGGACGATGGATCGGCCACGCCTCCTTGTTGCCGACGGGCTCGGGGTTGTGGTCAACCGGCTCGCCGAGCACGTTGAACACGCGTCCGAGGGTCGCCTCGCCGACGGGCACCTTGATCGGCGCGCCCGTATCGTCGGCGTCCATGCCGCGCATCAGGCCGTCGGTGGAGCTCATCGCGATGCAGCGCGTGACGCTGTCACCGAGATGCTGCATGACCTCGACCGTGAGATTAATCTCATGGTCGGCGGCCTTACCCGTGACCTTGATGGCGTTCAGAATCTCCGGCAGTTCGCCCGCCGGGAATTCAATATCTACGACAGGTCCAATGACCTGTACGACTTTACCTTTTGCCAATGGAAAACCTCCTTACCTCCATGTACGCACTGTGCATGGATGTCACTTGAGTGCCTCGGCGCCGCCGACAATCTCGTTGATCTCGTTCGTGATGCCCGCCTGACGTACCTTGTTGTAGTAGAGGTCGAGCTTCCCGATGAGTTCGCCTGCGTTGTCGGTCGCGTTGCTCATTGCGTTCATGCGTGAACTCAGTTCGCTCGCCGCCGACTGGAGGAGCGCCGCATAGATGGTGGTGAACAGGTACTGCGGCAGCAGTGCCCCGAGCACCTCCTCGGCATTCGGTTCATAGATGTACTGTGCCTGCGCGTGCGCCGCGTTTTCGCTCTCCGCCTCAAAGGGCAGGAGTTTCACGATCTCGGGGACGCAGGTGATCGCCGAGACAAAGCGCGTATAGACCATGTAGACTTCCTTCACGCCGCCCGCCTCGAATGCGCCGATCAGCTCCGCCGCGAGCTTCTGTGCGTGGCGTGCCTTCGGACGCTCGCTGATGCCGACGCGCTGGTGCACGATGTCAAAGCCGCGATTCTTGAAGAAATCACGCGCCTTGCGTCCAACGGTGACGATCTGCGTGTTGGATTTATCCTCAACGAGGGTCATCGCCGTCTTGAGAGCATTGCTGGAATACGCACCCGCGAGGCCTTTGTCCGCCGCGATCACAAGGATGAGGCGTTTGCCCTCACTGTGCTGCTCAAGCAGTGGATGCGAGACGCCGCTTGCCGCAGCCGCCACGCTCCGAATGACCGCAGAGGTCTTTTCGGCGTAGGGGCGGTTGTTGTTTGCCGCCTCCTTGGCACGGCGCAGACGCGAGGTCGCGACCATGTCCATGGCGTTTGTAATCTGCTGGATGCTCTTGACGCTGCGGATGCGTCGGCGGATGTCCTGTAAATTTGCCATATACAGTCACCTCTCCCCTTACGCTTCTTTGTAGGAGATGGTGTCCTTGAACTCCGCAATCGCCGCCGTGATGTTCGCCTCAAGCGCATCGTCGAGCTTCTGCTGCGACGTAATCGCCGACGCGATCTCGGGATGCGAGGAACGCATGAACTTGAGGAAGTCCGTGTGGAACGTGACAACCTTGCCCACGGGGATATCCGTGAGGTGTCCGCGCACCGCCGTGAAGATGACAAGCACCTGCTCGGCAACGGAGAGCGGGCTGTACTGCGCCTGCTTCAGCGTCTCGACCATGCGTGCGCCGCGGTCGAGCTGTGCCTTCGTCGCCTTGTCGAGGTCGGAGCCGAACTGGGCAAATGCCGCCAGCTCGCGGTACTGCGCCAGATCCAGACGCATCGTGCCCGCGACCTGCTTCATCGCCTTGATCTGTGCGGAGCCGCCGACACGGGAGACCGAGAGACCGACGCTGATCGCTGGGCGGATGCCCGAGTAGAACGAGTCGGTGTCCAGCATGATCTGACCGTCCGTGATTGAGATGACGTTCGTCGGGATGTACGCCGAAAGGTCGCCCGCGAGCGTCTCGATGATCGGCAGTGCCGTGATGGAGCCTGCGCCGAGTGCGTCGGAGAGCTTCGCCGCGCGCTCGAGGAGGCGGGAGTGTAAGTAGAACACGTCGCCCGGGTATGCCTCGCGTCCGGGCGGACGGCGGAGCAGGAGAGACATCGCGCGGTACGCAGCCGCGTGCTTGGAGAGGTCGTCATAGACGCAGAGCGCATGACCGCCCTTGTACATGAAGTACTCCGCCATCGCAACGCCCGCATACGGAGCGAGGTACTGCAGCGGTGCGCTGTCCGCCGCCGTTGCCGCGACAACGATCGTGTACTCCATCGCGCCGCCGTCCTCGAGCGTCTTGACGACGCGCGCAACCGTCGATGCCTTCTGACCGATGGCGACGTAGACGCAGATACAGTTCTGCCCCTTCTGGTTCAGAATCGTATCGACGGCGATTGCCGTCTTGCCCGTGCCGCGGTCGCCGATGATGAGCTCGCGCTGTCCGCGTCCAATCGGGACGAGCGCGTCGATTGCCTTGAGACCCGTCTGCAGCGGCTCGTGAACGCTCTTGCGGTCCGCGATGCCCGGTGCCGGCGACTCGACCGGACGGAACTCCTTCGTGTCGATGGGGCCCTTGCCGTCAATCGGACGACCGAGCGCGTCCACGACGCGGCCGATCATCGCCTCGCCGACGGGCACCTGCATGATGCGTCCCGTGCGCTTCACGGTGTCGCCTTCCTTGATGACCGTATCGCCGCCGAGCAGAACCGCGCCGACGCTCTCCTGCTCGAGGTTCAGCACGAGTCCGTAGACCTCGTTGCCGAAGTCCAGCAGCTCGCCCGCCATCGCCTTGTCCAGCCCGTAGATATGGGCAATGCCGTCGCCGACCTCAAGAACCGTGCCGACATCGTTGACGTTCAGATCGACATCATAGTTCTTGATTCGTTCCTTGATTATGGAAGTAATTTCTTCCGGATTCATTTTCATATTTCGCTGTCACCCCGCTAGTTCGCCATTAACTCTGCCGTCATTGCTGCGAGACGTCCCTTGATACTGCCGTCGATGCGGCGGTCGCCGATGCGCACCACCACGCCGCCGATGAGCGAGGAATCGCGGTGCTCGCGCAGGGATACCTGCTTGCCCGTGATGCGTTCGAGTTTCTCCGTCAGCTCCTTCAGCTGCGCGGGTGCGAGCGCGTCCACCGTCGTGACATCCGCCACGGCGATCCCGAGCTTCTCGTTCGAGAGCTGTCCGAAGATCGCGTGGATCGCGTCGAACACCATCATGCGCCGCTTGTCGATGAGCAAGAGGAGGAAGTTCAGCACCGTCTCACGCACGCCGCCCTCGAACACCTCCTTCAGGAGGGACTTCTTATCCTCCGGCTGGATGTTCGGGTTGCAGAGATACGCCTTCAGCTCCGGGCAGTCATGATAGAGCTGCTGCACCTTCCCCAGATCCGCGCCGTACTCCTTGAGCGCATGATCCTCACAGGCAAGCTCGAAGATCGCGCGTGCGTACTTGCGTGCAAGTTCCATGTTCAGCATGGCGCATCACCAATCTTGTTCGCGTCGAGTTTTGTGATAAACTCGCCAATGATAGCTTCGTTGTCCTTTGCCTCCAGATTCTTCCGGATAATCTTGCCCGCTGCTGCGAGCGACAGGGCGACAACCTCCGCCTTCAGCTGTTCGACTGCCTGGGCGCGCTCGCGCTCCATCTGCAGCTCGTTCGCCTTCTTCAACTGTTCGATCTCACGCTTCGTCGCCTGGATGCTCGCCTCGCGCTCCTCGCTCGCACGCTTCTCGGCGAGATCGACGATCTCCTGTGCCTTCGTGCGTGCCTCGGCGAGCTGCGCCTTGTACTCATTGAGAGTCGCCTCGGCAGCGGCCGCATCTGCGTCCGCCTTTTCGATGCTCTCGGCGATCTTCGCCCTACGCTCATCCATCATGCGGACGATCGGCTTGTACGCCACCGCGCGCAGGAGTGCAACGAGAATCAGGAAGTTGATGATTTGGACAGGCAGCGTCCCGTTGAGATCAATCAGTCCTTGCGTAATTTCACTCAATTCCTATGCCTCCTTTGCAAAATCCGTGCTGTCTCCAAGTGCTTACTTAATCAGCGGATTTGCATAGAGCATGATGATGCCGAAAACGACGCCGATGATGGCAAGCGCCTCGATCAGACCGACCGAGATCAGCGTACGCGTAAAGAGAACGCCGCCCGCCTCCGGCTGACGTGCCAGACCCTCGATGAAGCGGCCCGTGACAAGACCGTCACCGATGCCCGCGCCGATTGCGGCAAGACCAAAGCAGAGACCCGCACCGATAAGAGCGCCTGCGACCATGATTGCGTTTTCCATGAAAAGATCCTCCTTAAACTATTGAACAAAATCTTAGATGATGTGCATGTTGCACGAGAAAGCTTAGTGACCGCCGTCGGTCTGGGGTGATGAGCATTAAACGAGGTGGTTCAGATTGGCACAGATTTTTTGTCCTATCAAGAAGACAAACCGGACGCATAGTGGAACCTATGCGGAGGATTTGTCGACGCAGAGAGGGCGAAAAAGATGCACCAAAATGAGCCGCTGAGTTAATGGGCATCGCCCTTAATTGCGGCGCCGATATACGCCGTCGAGAGCATCGTAAAGACGAGCGCCTGCACAATGCCGACGAACACACTGAACGCCAGCCAGATCACCGAGGGGATGGTGGAGCCATTCCCGAGAAGCTGCAGCAGGATGTGAATGAGAATCTCACCCGCCAAGATGTTGCCGAATAGACGAAACGACAGCGTGATCGGTTTCGCAACCTCCTCGACAATGTTGATGATGATGAACGGTGCGACCGGCTGGAAGAAATGCGCCACATAGTGCATCCCCTTCACCGCAAGCCCCAGGACGTGCATCATGACAATGACCAGCAGAGCCAGTCCCAATGTGGTGTTCAGATCGTTTGTCGGCGATGCCATCGTCGGAATCAGACCGATCCAATTCGACACGAGAAGGAACAGGAACAGCGACACGATGAACGTGGACAGGAATCCACGCCCGCGCGGGCCCATGTTCTCCTCGACCTGGTCATGAAGCGCCTCGATCACCGTCTCCATCATCATCTGCCAGTTCGACGTCGGCACAACTCTGAGGTTGCGCGTCGCGAGCCAACCGATGAAGAGGACGACGACCATCGAGATCCACGTCATCACCAGCGTCTGCGAATTGAAGGTAAATCCGGCGATCTGCACTGCCTCGCGAACACCGATTTCGTGCATAACCTCTACCTCCCTCGGGGGGATGTCCCCCAGTTACCTACCGAACCGCCAATCAGCGGTTCCGTCTATCGGCGCGTATCGTCCGCACGATCAGCTGCCCCATCATCACCGCGTGCAGGAGGAGGAATCCCCCCACCGCCGCGAAGAAATACATAGCACCTGCCGTCGTCGCCGCCCATAGGACAGCGCCGATCAGAACGAGCATGAGCACGAGCCCGATCTGCACCTGCGACGTGCCCGCCGCCCCCAGCCGTGCCGCACGCACGAGGCGCTGCGCCAGCTGGGCAAAGTACAGAGCAGCAGCCGCCTCGCCCGCGAGCAGAGCACCCGTGAGACGCAACTCCCCCGCAAGGAATAGCGCGCACACACCGAGGAGCGCCGCCGCCGCAAGCGAAAGCCCGATCTGCCTCCGATACGCCGATAAAACCTGCCTCATATTCCTCCTCCGACAGTCCCACGGCGCAATCCCTGCAAGAAACGCAAGAAAACCGCCCCTGCACCACAAGGGGCGCAGAGTCTTACGCCGGTCGCCGTCTTCGTTGAATATCAGTACCCTTAAGAACATTCGACGCAAAAAATGAAAATCCTTCCACAACTGTATACATAAGTGAAAAGTTTTTTGAAATTTTCCGTCAATATCATAAGGCAGGACTATGAAAGCGTCATGATGCGATTCATACCCCTTATCGCATATTATACGGGCTTCTTCCATTTTCCGCAACATCATTTTAATCATTCCGCACATTTTATTATTGTATTGCACGATAGGCTCTGCTAGAATGAAAGCCCCACAGCCTCCCCCGTCGAGACGGGGGGAGGGGGACCACACGCAGTGTGGTGGTAGGGGCGCTTTGAAGAGCACAACAAGCACTACCAACAACAGAACTACACAAAAAGGAGCTTCACATGACCATCGAAGGCGCCGTCATCATCGAGAAGGGCGTGACCTTTGCCGTCATCCACGTCGCGCCCGAAGTAACGCGCTACACCATCAAATCCACGCAGACACGCCGCGCCCTCATGCGTTTCTTCCCCGGCATGCCGATCATCCTCATGAGCCTCACGCCGGACGGAAAACCGGAGTATTATGGACGCAAAGACATTGCAAACTTTCTCAGCAGCATACGCCTGAACCAGATCCCGTGGAAGAAATATCATATTGTCTAGCCCTCCTTCTTGACTCCAACGCGCATTAGTGTGTATAATTTACGCAAAGGAGGCATGCCCATGACGACGGCGGAACTTGTGCGGCTACTCAAGAAGAATGGCTGCATATTCATCGGACACAACAAGCGTCACGATATGTACCGAAGTCCCATCACAGGCAACACCTTTATGGTCGGTCGCCATCCAAGCGAGGAGGTACGCACCGGCACGCTGCACAAAATTCTAAGAGACGCAGGCATCTCCATACGATAAAGGAGGGTTCTCCATGAAATACATCTATCCCGCCATCTTTACCGAGGAGGAGGACGGTATCCTCGTTGACTTTCCCGATCTGCCGAACTGCTACACGGACGGCGCAAATCTCGAGGAGGCGTTCGAGAACGCCGAGGACGCGCTTGCTCTCGCACTCTGGCATCTCGAGGAGGAGTGTGCCGATATACCTGTGCCGTCTGCTCCCGCAACTCTCACAGTCCCAAAGAGTGCCTCCGTCGCCCTCGTGCGCACGGACACACTGCCCGTGCGGCAGATGAACGACATGCGCACCGTACGCAAGAACGTCACCCTACCCGGCTGGATGGACACCCTTGCACGCGAGCATAATATCAACTTCTCGAAACTCCTGCAAAATGCGATCCGCAAAGAGTGCGGTATTGGTGTATAAGCAGCACCGAAATTGAATGAATAAGAGCGGAGCCTCATCCCATGGCTCCGCTCTTATTCATAATGCCCCTTGCAGGCGGCGATATAGATATTTTTCTCGTCGAACGTATAGATCAGCCGATCCTTCTGCGTAATGCGCCGACTCCAATAGCCCGCGAGCGCATGGCGCAGCGGCTCAGGCTTGCCTAGCCCCTCGTGCCCGTTGCGTTCAATATCCGTCAGCAGCTCGTGAATCTTGCGCGCCGTCTTGCGATCCTCGCGCACCCACTCCATGAAATCCCGCCACGCATTCTCCGAAAACACCTTATTCATCGGAGAGGCGCTCCAGTTCTGCCGTATCCTTCATCACCGTGCGCCCCGCGCGCAGCTGCTCAATCCCCTCGACAATATGCGCATAGTTGCGGCGGTCACTCGTCAGGAACACATTCTCCATCAGATTGTTATAGCTCTCTAGGCTCATCAGCACAACATTCTCCTCATTCCGACGCGTCACAACAATCGTCTCCGCATCACGCGTCGCAGCGTCGCAATACGTCTTCAGATTACTGCGCAGCGCCGAGAAATTCACCGCCACCATACAATCACATCCTTTCGCATTCATTGTACCAGAAGTCGTACAGATGTCAACACAAAGAAGGGGCTGTTGCACGAAGTTGTTTTGACTCCGTACAACAGCCCCTTCTTTTTCGTCAGAACAAACCGTTATTACGCGAAGGAGACGACGTCCTCCGCCTCAGACTCCTCGGGGTAGACCGGTGCGGCGGATGCCGTTACGGCCGCACTGACAGCCTCATCCACTGCGCTGGAAACAGTGTTGTCCTGCCCTGCCTTTGCCTCCTGCACGGGTGCATAGGCGTTCACTGCCGCGATCTGCAGCTCCTGCTTCTCTGCGTCCGTCAGCCCGCTCTCAGCGATTGCCTGCACGACACCGACCAGAACGCCAGCCGTCTGGCGGCGTGATGTCGCTGCGTTCTCATTGAGCTTTGCAATGGTCTCGGTCAGCGCCTCGCTGCGCGCCTCCTGCGTCGCCTCCGTGAGTGCAATCTGCGCCTTTGCATTGCCCTCGGCGATGTTCGCCTGATCGTCCTCCGAGAGCGTCGGTGTTTCGGGGTTCACAGGCGGCGTGGGCGGCTGCGGAACGGGCGGCACGGGCTGATCGGCGTCCGGTATGGTAAATGCCGTCACCTCCGCGCCCGCCTCGATCGCATGGGAAGCTGCATCGCGCTGCAGCGTTCCCGTCGAGCCGTCCGTGCGGATGGTATCGGCGCTCGCCAGATCCACGCGCAGCTCATGATTGCCGTTCACTTCGCTCCCCTGCCACAGTCCGATACCACCTGCGCTGATATCAACGAGATCGTGCGCCTCGACCTTGGAGTTCCAAAGCGAGAGCTTGTTGTCCTTCGTGACATTGAGCTTGTTCTGCGTTCCGTCGTAGCTGCTCCCCAGCATAAAGACAGCAGAGCCATGCGGCGTCTTGATCTCGCTGCCGTTCACAAGCTCCATCGTGCCGCCCACAGCGACAAAGGCACTGTCTGCCCCGCCTTCATTCATCGTGACCTTCGTGTTGTCGAGATGAATTGCACCGCCGCGTGACATTTTCGTCTTAGCGCCGCGTTCCATCGTTCCCAACTGGAATGCGCCGCGTCCGGCATTGATCGTCGTATTCTTGAGGGTGAACTGCCCGCCCTCAATATTAAAGTTCTTTGATGCCACCGTCAGGCCGTCCGCGCTCAGAGCATTCCCCGCCCCCGTATAGAGGGTGTTCATCTCATTGCCGTGTGCATCCTCGGTAAAGATGTTGCGGTTCCCTGCAACTGCGTATACCTCCCCAACGTCGCGGATGTCTGCATGGTCGAGATTCACACGATTGCCCCCGATGTCGACCGACTGGTTCTTCATGCCGACGCCACGAATCTTCCCGTGGAACTGCACATCGTTGCCCGCCACCGTCGTCGTCACATCTCCGCTGCCCACGGGAACGCGCGTACCTGCAACGATCTCAAAGACACCGCCCGAGCCGTCACCGACGGTAAAGGTCGCGTCGTTGCCGACCGTCACCTTGCCGGCGCCGATGCCGACATCGGTCGCGCGGATATTGCTCGTTCCGTCAATCGTGACCGTATGCGACAGCGTGGTACGCGTTGCCTGCAGTTCGGTCGTGCTCGGCGTATGCGCCGTCTGATCATACGGCTCATCCTCCGCCTCCGTCGTCGTAGCCGCCATAATGTTCGCGAGGAGCGGCGTGTCGATCTGCACATCGGTCAGATGTACCGTACCGCCCGTGAGCTTGACATCCTTTGCATTGAGATCCGCCTGAACGGCATAGGGATTCGACTCCCATGCGGGGCGCGTCACGCGCAGCGTGGAGTTCTTCACATTCAGTGCATTCGCCCCCGTGGTCGTACGCGTCCCTTTAAGCTCAATCGGCGTTGCCCAATGACGATTCTTCATCGTACGGTCGAGAGAGGAGACTGCGCCGATATTCAACGTTTTCTCTGTGTGGATGTTCGAGTTCGCGATATTCACCGTGCCGCCCGTGATCTCGAACCAGTGATACCCACCGTGCTGAGGTGTCGTACCGTTGATTGTCACATTGTCAAGCGTGACGGAGTTGTCCGCAGTCGCCGTCAGCACCTGACGTGCCGTCACTCCCGGCACATGGTCAATATCCCCCGTATTGCTCTCGGCGCTGCTTGCCGTGATTCCAAGGCGTGCCGAGTCGATTGTACTGTTTTTCAGCTCGACCTTGCCCGCCTGAATATCTGTGCTCTTCTTTTCACGGATGCTCAGCCCATCCGCGCGCACAATATTCTCAGGGCTGTACTCTATTTTCGAATACTTCTGCGACGCATTGCTGCGGTCATCGTCTTCGACCTTGGTAATTGCAGCAAGACTGATGTCCACGCGGTCACCGCTGATATTCGCACGATCCGCATTGACCGCATAGCCGATGATGTTGACCTCTGCATCATGCGAGCTGCGTGCATTCACCGTGCCGTGGAAGTCGACCGTATTGCCGCGCTCCATCGTATAGGTTGTCTTCTCGCTGTCGTTGTCTGCACCGAACTCCCAGCGCATCTCCTTTGCCGCAATAACCTCAAGCATACTCTCCTGCGGATCGGAGGTATCGTTGAGGTTGAAGACAACGCCGTCCGCAACGTTCACCTGCCCGCCAAAGAGGTTCAGCTTGCGCGCGATCTCGAACTGTGCGCCCTGATCGACGGTGATGGCACGCGCACCGAGCGCGCCCTGACGGAGGAGGGTCTCCGCGTCGTTCTTCGTCCCGATGCCGAGCGTGGAGAGGGTCAGCGTATTGACATCCAGCACAGCATTCCCGCCAATGTGGATGCCGTTCGGGTTGACAAGCGCGATCTCTCCGCCGCCCATCTGACGCATCGTGCCGAGGATGTCGGACACCTGCGCACCCGTGACCTGATTGAGGAGCAGTTTGCCTGTCGGCACATCGAAATTCAGCGACTCGCCATTCCCGATGCCAAACGTCGCCCAGTTGATCACGCTGTCCGTCGTCGTCCAGACTTTTGTCCTGTCGCAACTATTATTTGACTATAGTTGTGCCGCAAAAAGAGCGCAAAAAACGCAGCGACGCGAGCCGCTGCGCTTTTTATATGTTCGATACTATTTTACTCCGCCGGGATGATGAACGAGAGGGAGCTGAAGATCTTCTTCGTCACGATCGGATCGTCCGTCGGGAAGCCAACCTCCACGCCGATGACATTGAGCCCGTTGTTTGCAATGCGCACAGAGATTTCGCCGTTCGCATCCGCCTGCATCTCATTGGTGAGGTCGCCGAGCACATCCGCGATTACGGGCGCATTCGCATACGGCGCACCGTCCTTGTAGATGCGCAGACGGAGCGTATCGCCGCGCCGCAACGTCAGCGGGTTCACCTCGGGCACAATCTGGATCGGCACATTGTAGATGCCCGCCGGCTTCACAGCCTCGTTCCAGTAGTGCACATTGTACTTATAGGCATAGGTCACTGCCTTGAGATTCTCGATGTCCGAGAAATCACGCGTCGGGATCACCTTGCCGTCCGTCGTCTTTGCAAAATAGCCATAGTCAAAGAACGTCACCGTCACACCGAGATCCTCGCCCGGCACGATCGTGATGTTCTTTTCCCCGTCGACACGCTCCACCGTCGTCGGCGCGAAGTTCACATCATAGGCGTCGATGCGCTGCACGCACGCGGGATCATAGGCGTTATCCAGAGGCCCCTCGCCGAGCACGAGAGCCTTCGTGTCGACACGGTTCGCAAAGAAAACACCGTGTGCATCTGCAGGTGCTGCATACATACCGAGCCCCATCGCTGCGCCGAGCATTGCTGCCAAAAACTTTTTCTTCATTAGAATTCCTCCCATCAAAAAAGGGGTTCTGCGGGGATATCCCGCCACTCTCGCATATTATAATATAATTGATTTCTATTTGCAATCTTATTCCTAAAATGCCCACCTGTATGCTGTTATTCCTCCGCCAATCATGCTATAATAATACGGAAAGAAAAGAACGGGAAACGGAGGAGCGCACATGAACACCGCCATACGGACTGCCATCCTTACTGCCGCCATCATCTGCCTTGCGGGCACGGCCAGTGCAACGGTTGGATACGGCACAGGGACAAGATCGGACACGAGCACATTCGCTGTTC
Organism: Selenomonas sp. oral taxon 126; assembly: GCF_001683335.1. GTDB lineage: Bacteria > Bacillota > Negativicutes > Selenomonadales > Selenomonadaceae > Centipeda. The sequence goes on along the minus strand of NZ_CP016201.1, from coordinate 1,019,094 downwards.
GTGACATTTCGCAGCCACGTGAAAGGGTGCAGACGTATAAAACGGAGGAAGAAGCCGCCGCAACCATTGCAAAGTGGCAGAGGGAAGCGTCTGAGAACGCCCGAAAAATCCCGCTCTCCGTGGGTGAATGCCGAACGATCACCATGGACACTGCGCTTTATCATGATACACCAGCCAGCGAATTCCCCCCCGCCGATCAGCCAATGCCGGTACTGAGCGAAATATTCCGCGAGATGCTGGGAATGCCGTGGCTGCAGCTCGTTGTCACGGAAAGCAGAGAAGCAAACGATGAGGCCGCCATCCGGATCGGATTCCCCATCCGTTGGTTTCGCGTTGTGGATATTGCCCGTGCAGTGCGCTTCCAACTGGAAGACGGAAGACAGATCGTTATGTCACAGGCATTCGAGGGAGTGCATAAGCAAAACGCAGGAAAATTGTTTGCAAATGACCAGAATATTTTTATCTACGATGCAGCCGGCCAGCCCTTGATCCGTACGGATATGTTTCATCTCCCTGACACATCCCATATAAAATCCTCAGAGGATTTCCTGCGCTTCGTCGCCGATACAGCCAACATTCCTCTGCCGGAGGGCAGCCGTGCTTACACACTGGCACAGCACTTAGTCAAAACAGCTGCACTGACCGAAATCCCCCGTAGATAGACGTACGCAGAAATCTCACCGAACGCTAATCATTTTTTCATTATTTTCTATTCTATTTTACGATATTCTTTATAAAGTGTGGTAATCTCTGATAAAATGAAGCCTATCCGATTGGCGTAGATTTTTTCATCTGAGCAATGTGGAAAGCCGAACGAGTGGCGTGCTCTGTGAAGGATTTTTCGCCGAAGAGCAGGCAAAAATGCGCTAAGAGGGATACGCTGAATTTATCAGTGCTTCCCTGAATATAGGAATCAAGGAGGAATATTCCATGCACATTGTAAAATCCTTCGCCCTTGCCGTCCTTATGCTCGCGCTCGCCGTCTGCACGACCGGCACGAGTGAGGCGGCACAGTGGGACGGCGGCAAAATCCGCGTCGAGGGACTCGGCATCGCCCCGGCGGACGCACGCGGCACACAGGCAGAGGCACTGGCACGCCGCGCCGCACTCAGTGACGCCTACCGCCAGCTCGCCGAGCAGATCAACGGCGTGAATGTCGATGCAACGACGACCGTGGAGAGCATGATGCTCATGAACACGACCGTCCGCACACATGTCACAGCACTCATCAAGGGTGCGCAGATCATTGACGAAAGTGCACGCCGCGACGGCTCGTACGTCGTCACCATGGAGATTCCTGTCTACGGCAGTGGCTCACTCGCGAGCTCGGTCTTCACACGCATCGAGACCCGCGCGGCTTGGGCAGCGCCCGAGAGCGTCTACGCGCCCTACACGCCCGTGCCCTACGATACCACGGGATACGGCACCTATGAGCGCACGCAGAGTCAGACGCCCTCCTCCCCCATCCTGCAGGCCGCCATGGGAGCAACGCCCTCTGCGGCAGTGACCACACCTGCCGCACAGACCCCGCCTGCGGTCACAACGACGCCGACGCGTCCCGCACATCCTGCGGCAACGGTGGCACCGACAATGCCCGCAGCACCCGTGGTGACACCCGCCGCTCCGACGACGCCCCCCGCAGCAATGACCGTCACGCCCGCCGCCCCGCTCACACCTGCTGCACCGACGGCATCCGCAGCACCCGTCACCCCCGCTGAGATCGTTCCCACGGGGAGCGCTGTCGGCGGCTACACGGGCGTCATCATCGACTGCACGGGTCTCGGACTGCGTCCCGCCATGAGCCCCGTCATCAAGGCGGAGAACGGTCAGCCCATCTACGGCTACAAGAACCTCGACGTTGACAAGGTCGTCGCAAACGGCATGGCATCCTACGCGCACAGCGACGCGGAGGCAACGCGTGCGGGTGCAAATCCGCTGCGTCTGCGCGCCGTCTCCGTCGACCGGAACGCGAACCCCGTCCTCTCGGCGGGCGATGCAAACCGCCTCCTCCTCGAGAACTCCGCGAGCGGCTTCCTCGACGCGACGAACGTCGTCTTTATCCGCTGAGCATAATTATCCAATAGAAATTCCTATAAAGTTCGTGATATTCATCACAGACTTTATAGGAATTTTGTGTTATACTGTAGGAATCACAAAACAAGGGAGGGGAATACATGAAACTCAGCGCAAGAAACCAGCTCAAGGGCAAGGTTGTCTCGATCGAGAAGGGTGCCGTCAACGGCATCGTCGGCATCGAGCTCAAGGGCGGCGAGGTCGTCACGGCGACGATCAGCCTGAACTCCA
>NZ_CP016201.1:1006704-1016762 GCF_001683335.1 Selenomonas sp. oral taxon 126 | reverse complement strand
ACTCCATCGAGGAGCTCGGCCTCGAGGTCGGCAAGGAGGCATACGCAGTCATCAAGGCAACGTCCGTCATGGTCGGCGTCGATCACCATCACTAAGAACCTTTCGTTCGTCATACAAAATCCCCGCATTCTGTTAAGCGTGCGGGGATTTTTCTATGTGCGCTCCTCATGCCCCTCCTCACGATGCCGCTTTGGCGGACGCGGATGATAGAGACTCCAGTTCCAGTGAATCGCGGCAAAGCGGATGACGAGCACGAGCATGAACGCGAGCCACGAATCCGCCTCCACCCCGAGCGTAAAACGCAGCATACAGAACACGAACGCGCCCACAAGCGACGCCGCCGCATAGACCTCGGCATAGAGCACCACGGGCATCCGCTGCGCGAGCACATCGCGGATCATACCGCCGCCGACCGCCGTTGTTGCCGCGAGCAGGATCGGCAGCACATAGCTGTCCTCGCCACCGACGCGCACACCCGTCAGCGCGCCCGTAATCGTAAAGGCGGCAAGCCCGATCGTATCCGACACATTGAAGATCTTGAGCAGACGCTGCCGCCGCATCCGATGCAGAGCCGTCCACTGATAGAGCAGCGAGGTTGCGAGCGCGACACCCACCGACAGCAGGAAATTCGTCGTATCGCGCAGCGCCATCGGCGGCGTAATCCCGACGAGCACATCGCGCACCATACCGCCGCCGACCGCCGTCGCCAGAGCCAGCACCGAGATGCCGAAGATATCCATGCGCCGCGACAGTCCCACGAGCGCCCCCGACACCGCGAATGCGAGCGTCCCGATGATATCGAACAGCCGCCAAAGATCCTCCACGATCATACTTTCATCCTTCCGTGTTGTTGCTAATCCATGTTATTGATGTACGCCTTCGCATTCCAAGCTGACCGTTAGTCCTGCGAAAACAGATACAACACCGTCTCAATCGGCGTCATCTCCCCCGTCAGCGCCGAGCGCGAGGTCGCATCCAGCAGATTCCCGTCCGCATCGTACACCGCGCGCTCGAGCGTCAGGCGGTACGTCTCGTGCGCATCGCGGATCTTCGCCCCCGCAATCCGATAGGCGACCAGCTGCTCCGCCCCCGCCGCGCGCGCCGCTGCGAGATGATCGTTCAGCCCGCTCAGAAGGTAGTCCTCCGACAGCCCGCCGCTGCCCGCCGCGAACACCGCCTGCGCATTCCGCACATGGAGCGCGTCACGCAGCACCGCCGTCATATAGGGCGCATCCTCCGCGAGCGTATCGTCCAGCTCCGTCTCAATCGGCGCCACATAGAGCGGCTGCCCCTCCGTCCGATTCGTACTCCCCATCAGGAACAGCAGCGCCCCGTCCCCGCCGTACGCATCGTAGAGCTGCCGAATCGCCGCATCCACATACACCGTCATCGCATGCGGGAACCGCGCCACAGACCGCGCGGGCGACCACGGGACACGCTCCCCGAACTGCTGAAACCCGAGCGGTGCCGCGAGCAGATCCTTCATCGGATCGCCGCTCATCACCACACGGTGCAGCGTAAACCGCCCCTCATAGCGGCGCACAAACGCCGCATTCCCGACCGCAGGCGCACCGAACGTCGTCACAACGAGCTGCTCGGGCGCGACCCCCAGATCCGAGAGCCGCGCCGCCGCGAGAACTGCCGCCGCCCCGCCGAGACTGTGTCCCGTCAGATAGATCCGCATCGAGGGATGTGCACGCAGCTCCGCCGCCAACACCTCCCCTGCCGTCCGATTCCCATACGCCGGCAGCACATCCGTAAAGAGCGCCGCTTGGCAGTAGTCGAGAAAGCCACGGTGGACGAGCGGCGTCTCCTTGCGCTCCGTCACACGCATATCGCGCACAGCAAGGAACTCTGCGGGCGTCGTCCCGCCGAACGCGGCACGCCCGAGCCGCAGATCCGTCCACACATCGCTCCCACGCTCCGTCCCCGGAAAGGCGATCAGATGCGTCTCAGTGCCATCCTCATCCGTCCGCACCATATGGAAGAATCGCCCGACCGTGCCACGATGCCCCTCCGTCTCATACGAGGCGATCTGCCAGCCCGCCGCCGCGAGACGCGCACGCAGGAGTTCCGGCAGCTCCCCGCTGTACGCCGCCTCCGATGCCGCCGCACACACGAAATAGAGCGACGGCAGATCAGCGGGTGCAGCCAGCACGCGCACAGGCAGCAGAAACAACAGACAAAATACCAGCAGCCGCAGCATCATCGCTCCTCCTTCGCAGAAAAGTCCTTAGGGAATCGCTGATAAAATGAAGTCCGTCGGATTGGTACAGATTTTTTGTCCTGTCAAGGAGACAAACCGGACGCATAGCCAAAGCTATGTGGAGGATTTGTCGACACAGACAGGGCGAAAAAGATGTGCTAAGGCGGCGGTGCTGAATTTATCAGTGCTTCCCTTGCCTATTATATCCATATTTCATTTGAAAAAACAGTGTTTTTTCTGCACACATTACGCCTCATTCTCATTCATTTACAAATAATCATATCTTGTTTTCATAATTTTGCCATAAAAGAAGCCGTAAATAAATTTTTCTCTATGATACCCGTACAGCCTTGAAAACACTGGGGTTTCCTGAAAATTAGGACGTTTGAACCCTGTTATTTATGACAGTACGCATTTTTCTGAAATATGCTACAGTAGGAATTGGAGAGGAAGAATCGGCATGATTCAAGGCGCCCACATCGGATGTATTGATCTTGAAAGGAGTCGATCATCATGAAACACCATTCTCAGCGCAGCAAACGTCCCCCATCACGGACACTTGCCCCACGCATCCTCGCCGCCCTCACGGCGGGCGCGGTGACGCTCGGCGCACTCCCCTGTGCCTATGCTGCCAACAAGTTCATCGTGACCTCCTCTGTCACAGAGGACACTGAGGTAGAGTACGGCGTTGTCGGCAACATCGACGGTGCGCCCGCGACCATCACCGTCGGCAGAGTGGGGTACGGGGGAACCCCGGTCATCTATACGAAGGACGGCTACGGAAATGCTGTGGAGTGGCGGAATGCCTTCGGCACATTCGGCGAGTCTAACACAGTGAATGCGACCTTTGATGTTAGGGGCGGCAGAGCGATTCTCCGGAGCGGCTCGCTCATGGGCTTCTTCGGAGCCTTTGGTGGGGTTTTGAACGGCGGCACAGCGCACGTCGAGGGGAACTCTGCAGAGGTCTCGGGTGGTACGGTCTCTTGGGACGGGGCAACCAGCTTCATTGTGGCGCGGGGAATCTACGGCGGCTACGCACATGCGCAAATCCTGCACGGCACACAGACAAGGGCAGAGGCGGTGCGCAATACCGTTACAATGACGGGCGGCGCCATCGATTCAGATGTGACCGGCGGCAGTGCGAAAAGCGATAACGACATTGCGGGCAACACGACTACCTCCGAGGCGCTGGCAGAGGAAAACACCGTCACTATCACAGGCGGCAAGTCTGTGGGGCCTTCCTACATTGAGGGTGGCTATGCCGATGCCCGTTCACACCTCGGCAACGGCATTTCCATCGCAAAGGCACTGAAAAACCGCGTGCGCATGAATACAAACATGCGGACAGAAAAAATCACCGGTGGGTATACCTTCACCGAGACAAGAGGCGGTATCCGCCTATACTCAAACGAGAACCAGGTCCACCTCAGGACGAATGCAAACGATGTCGCCGGCGGACGTGCAGACGGCAAACAGTTTGATAGGACCGGCATCCCTGCTGCCCTGAGTACCGTGGAGGCGAATGCGAACAAGGTCTGGGTCACGGAACGCTCTTGTAATGTGGTGAGGGGCGGCTACGCTAGGCTCACGGCAGGAAAAACGAAAGAGCTGCGCGCCGCGGCAAACGAGAACGAACTCTCCATCGCGGGCGGCAACTTCGATAATATTTGGGGCGGCGACAGTTTTATCGAGAGCGAGCGCACAGATGCAGACACCTTCGCGGCGGCGACAGCAAACAAGAACAAGCTCTGGGTCGACACGCATGCGGGCTGGTTCAACTCGGATCTGATCGGCGGCTCTGCGAAGGTACAGGCGACTGCGGGCCGGGCGGAGGCCGCAGCGCACGAGAACGAGCTGTATGTGAAGGGAGATCAGCAGAACATCTACAGCGGCAGTGCCGAAGCAGCGTCCGAGAACGGCAGCGCTGTGGCACAGGCGACGAAGAACTACCTCTCCACCGAGACGAGCGTCACGCCGGGCATCACGGGAGGTCATGCATCTGCCGAGGCAAAGGGTACCTTTGACGTACTGGCAAGCGAGAACTTGCTCAGTCTGAGGGGCGGTGCGCGCAGCTTCATCGGCGGCTATGCCGAGGGCACGCAGCGAGACAGCGGCACCTACGTCCTCCAGAGCACGGGCACGGCGAACCAGAACAGTATGGAGATCCGCTCCACCGGTACATTCACCGACAAGAGCGCGGGCGGTTACGTCCATATCACAGCGAACAATACGAAGCTGCTGTCTGCTGCCGCAGCAAGGAACGAAGTTCTCCTGCAGGACGGCACGTTCAACGAGGATGTGGCGGGCGGCAGGAGCTTTGCCCGGAATACGACGACGGCGGCGGACAGCGTCACGAATGCCGCAGCGAACGAGAACACCGTCCACGCCTTGGGAGGCACGTACGGCGCGGGACTCTACGGCGGCTCGGCGTATGCCGAGGCAAAGAGGGAGTTCAATGCGAGCGCCAACAAGAACAAGCTGGCCGTCTCCGCGGGGGCAAAGAACTTCATCGGCGGCTACGCCGAGGGTAAGCAGCTTGCGCCCGGTGAATCGGTGACACACAGCACCGCAAAGGCGAACGAGAACAAGGTCTGGGTGGGTGCAGGCGCAGGGACATTCACCGACAAGAGCGCGGCGGGCTACAGTACGATCGAGACGAACAATGTCGCAGAACCAAAAGCCGAGGCAAACAGCAACCAGCTCACCATCCGTGCCGGCACGTTCCGTGAGGACGTGACGAGCGGCAGAAGCTTTGCGCGGAACACGTCTGCAGGCAGCGCGGCAAATGCCGTCGACAACCGCCTCTGGGTGTACGGCGGCACCACGCGGTTCCAAGGGCATCTCTTCGGCGGCTCTGCCGAGGCAAGAGCGGCGGGCAATAACAGCGCAGAAGCGGAGGCATCGGGGAACATTACCCACCTGATGGAGGGCACGACGTATGACGGGGATGTCTACGGCGGCATGGCGCAGGGTGGCTCCGACACGGGCAATGTCTACCTCAAGTCCAATTACAACGAGCTCTACATCCACGGCGGCACCTATCGCGGCAACATCTACGCAGGCGCGGCTCTGGGCGATCCCGCAGCGGATCCAAACGATGTCCATGAGGAGGTGCATCACAACAAGATCGTGATCTCGGGCGCAAACGATCTCTCCTTCGCAAGTCTCTACGGCTATCGGCACCGCGTCGGCGGCGCGGGGGCCTATGCAGCCGACAATGAGCTCATCCTAAAGGATACGAAGAATATCACGGTGAAGAGCGTGGAGGGATTCAACCGATTTGCGTTCTATGTGCCGAGCGACATCACCGAAGATGATACGATGCTCTACGTCAGGGACGATACGAGGAACATCGACCTCAGCGGCAAGACGGTCGATGCCTATCTGCAGGGCAGCACCTCGCTCCCGAACCGCATCCGCCTTCTCCATACGGTAAATGCGGAGATTCACAATGACGGCACAGCCACGATGACTGTGCATGAGGGTATCTCCGGTACGGAACGCATGAGTGTGACGACGAACCGCAAAGAGCTGATCGTGCGGCTTGACGGCGGCACCGATGCGGGCGGTTCGGTGCCGGAACCGTCGGCGCCGACACCTGACACTACGCCGCTGCCACCGGGGGCGACCCCGCCGACGCCACCCGCGGTTACACCGCCGGGTGGGATCGTCACACCTCCTCCGACACCGCCCGCACTGCCGCCGGAGACCCCCTATGATGGTGGCTTCCGACTGATCGATGATCATGCAAAGTCGCTTGCCGAGACGATGGCAGGCTCGGTCGCCTTTATCGGCTCGGGCATGAATCTCTTTACGGGCTTGGGGATGTCGAGTGCGTCCATCGAGGCGGCAGCAGCCGAGGGCTTTGCCCCATTTGCAGCGATGAGCGGCTCCTCCATGCGCATCGCAACGGGCTCGCACGTTGACCTCAAGGGGATGAACCTCGCTGTCGGCTTCTCGCGCGAAGTGAAACGCGACGACAACCGACTGATTTTCGGTCCCATCATTGAGTACGGACGCGGCACCTACGACAGCTACGTCAATGCGGCACACGGCGACGGCTCTATCCGCTACATCGGTGCGGGCGGATTCATCCGTCAGGAGCAGAAGGACGGGATGTTCTACGAGGGCAGCCTCCGCGCCGGACGCTCGAACATGGACTACAGTGCAACACTCAATGTGGGCGGCACCCCGAGGCATACGTCCTACGATACGCGTGCGAACTACATCGGCGCACATCTCGGCGCGGGACAGAGTACGACGATGAAGGACGGCGGCAAGCAGGAGGTCTACGTCCGCTACTTCTACACGCGACAGAACGGCACAGACGCAACGCTCTCCACAGGCGACCGCTACAGCTTCTCCGCCGTGGACAGCCACGTCCTGCGCACGGGCGCACGTTGGATGCATCCGCAGAAGGGCGGCTCGCTCATCGTCGGTGCCTCCGTACAGTATGAGTTTGGCGGCGATGCAAGCGCGACCTATCATCGCGCGGGCGGCATGAGCTACACCTCGCCGTCTCCGTCGCTCAAGGGTGTCTCCGCCAGCGTCGAACTCGGCTGGAAGACCCAGATGAGCGCGAACTCCACCGCCGACCTCAGCGTTGAGGGCTGGACGGGCAAACAGCGCGGTGTCAACTTCCGTGCCGGATTCGCTTGGCAGTTCTAACACATGAGAGAAAGGGCGACTTGAACGCCTAACAAATTTTCCCACACAAAAACCCCGTCGGCATAATTGTCGACGGGGTCATTATATATGTCACAATTAAGGAAGCACTGATAAATTCAGCCGCGCCATCTTAGCGCATCTTTTTTGCCCGCTTTTCGTTAGCAAATCCTCCACATAGCTTTGGCTATGCGTCCGGTTTGCTGCCTCAATCGGACGAAAAATCTACGCCAATCTGACGGACTTCATTTTATCAGCGATTCCTTAGTTCTCAAAGCATCGCCTTGTACCTGCTCCACTCCGACTGCGGGATCGCAAGCACATCCATCGCCTTCTCCGCCGTAACCGACAGTTTTTCCATCATTGCTCGGATCGAAGAAAGATACGCCTTTTCCGCACCGCGCTCCATACCGCGTTCCATGCCACGTTCCATGCCACGTTCCATGCCACGCTCCAGGCCACGCTCCATCGCCTCTTTGCTGATCTCCTGAACAAACTGTTCCCACTTCGAGCTCATATAAATCTCTCCTTTCTCCGTATTCTTAAACGCTCCTGCCCGCTCTGCAAGAACAGGATAGTACATCTCATCGGGCTGCACACATTGAAAATCGTGCATCAGATTACCAAGAGGGGTATCATCCTCAATCGAGGCATTCACATAGATAATATGCGAACCATCGCCAAAGGGCTCCCCATCTCCTTCAATCGTGCGGCGTATCACATAGAGCGGTTTCCCCTTCCCGAGTACATCCGTCTCCGTAATAAAGATCACATACGATTCCGGCAGCTTTTTATAATCCATTCCCTCAGGCAGGGCATTCGCGTCCATCATACTACTGTGATATCGTGCCCTGCATGGTTCTGCGCCCCTTTTCGCGCGTTGGATTTCGATATTAAACTCCTGCCCATCCGCAAATGCATGAATATCAAGCCGCACGTCATGACCATGCAGATTTTTCAGTGTGTCCTGCACAACGACTCTCGTCGCGCGAAGATTCGGCTTCTCCAAGATAATCTGCAAAACCAGATTGACACAGGGAAGGCTGTCCTGAAACACCGCTGACATAAAGATGTCGTCCATCAGCGTAAAGCTCTGTATGATCTCCCTATAGCGCGCACGCCGTGCTTCCTCTCTATCAAGTGCCATCGAATCCCCTCCTGCCCCCATTTTAGCGTATTCCATACGGAATCGCAACCGTCAAACGATCGCACACACAAAAAAACCGCTGTGTTTCCACAACGGTACTCTCTCAGATGGTGCGGTTGGTGGGACTTGAACCCACACGTCTTGTGAACACTACCCCCTCAAAGTAGCGCGTCTGCCAATTCCGCCACAACCGCATATGAAGTTGAAATATGGTGCGGTCGAGAGGACTTGAACCTCCACGATGTTGCCATCACTAGCGCCTGAAGCTAGCGCGTCTGCCATTCCGCCACGACCGCGTGACTATCAAATTGTAAAGAAAAAGGATGGTGCGGTCGGTGGGACTTGAACCCACACGTCTTGTGAACACTACCCCCTCAAAGTAGCGCGTCTGCCAATTCCGCCACGACCGCGTGACAAATCTGTAAATAAGTGGTGCCGAGGACCGGAATCGAACCGGTATGATCTTTCGATCGGGGGATTTTAAGTCCCCTGCGTCTGCCTGTTCCGCCACCCCGGCGAAATGCAAAATGGAGCGGGTGATGGGAATCGAACCCACGTGACCAGCTTGGAAGGCTGGGGCTCTACCATTGAGCTACACCCGCATGGAGCTGGCGAGAGGACTTGAACCCCCAACCTGCTGATTACAAGTCAGCTGCTCTACCGATTGAGCTACGCCAGCAGCATTGCACAAGCGGCACGCGCCGCAGACGCTATAGGATACGAAGTGGTGCCTCAGAGCGGAATCGAACCACTGACACGGGGATTTTCAGTCCCCTGCTCTACCAACTGAGCTACCGAGGCATAAAAATGGCGACCCGAAGGGGACTTGAACCCCTGACCTCCGCCGTGACAGGGCGGCATTCTAACCAACTAAACTACCGGGCCGTATAAAATGGAATGTCCTTGGTGGGCGATGACAGGATCGAACTGCCGACATCCTGCTTGTAAGGCAGACGCTCTCCCAGCTGAGCTAATCGCCCATAAAATGGTGACCCACCACGGAATCGAACCGTGAACCTACTGATTAAGAGTCAGTTGCTCTGCCAGTTGAGCTAGTGAGTCATGATATAAAAGTGGTGGCTCACCCGGGACTCGAACCCGGGACCCTCTGATTAAAAGTCAGATGCTCTACCAACTGAGCTAGTGAACCTTTATCAGCGCCACCCATCTCATAAAATGAGATAAATTGGCTGGGGTAGTTGGATTCGAACCAACGGATGCGGGAGTCAAAGTCCCGTGCCTTAACCGACTTGGCGATACCCCAACTATCCAAAGCGGCAGCGCCGCTAAAGGAATCGCTGATAAAATGAAGTCCGTCAGATTGGCGTAGATTTTTTCGTCCGAACAAGGAGGCAAACCGGACGCATAGCCAAAGCTATGTGGAGGATTTGCCGACACAGTTCGGGCAAAAAAGATGCGTCAAGATGGCGCGGCTGAATTTATCAGTGCTTCCTATAATACAAAAATGGCTCCTCGAACTGGACTCGAACCAGTGACATTCTGATTAACAGTCAGACGCTCTACCGACTGAGCTATCGAGGAGTGATTGCGGCAACTACCTACTCTCCCACGTCGTCTCCAACGAAGTACCCTCGGCCTTTGAACGCTTAACTACTGTGTTCGGAATGGGAACAGGTGGAACCGTTCAGGCATCATCACCGCATCTTCTTGAGTGTTGTACACTCAAAACTTCACAGAAGAAACTTCAAGCAAATTGTTAGGCTATACCTTCTTAGAATAAGTCAAGTCCTCGACCGATTAGTGCTGGTCAGCTGCACACATTGCTGTGCTTCCACACCCAGCCTATCTACCTTGTCTTCTTCAAGGGGTCTTACTTCCTTATAGGAATGAGATACTTCATCTCGGGACGGGCTTCACGCTTAGATGCTTTCAGCGTTTATCCCTTCCGGACGCAGCTACCCGGCCGTGCCCTTGGCAGGACAACCGGTACACCGTTGGTCCGTCCACTCCGGTCCTCTCGTACTAGGAGCAGCCTCCCTCATGTATCTTTCGCCCGCGATGGATATGGACCGAACTGTC
>NZ_CP016201.1:1002981-1005607 GCF_001683335.1 Selenomonas sp. oral taxon 126 | reverse complement strand
AGCCCTACTTTCGTACCTGCTCGACCCGTCAGTCTCGCAGTCAAGCTCCCTTCTGCCTTTATGCTCTTCGCGCGATTTCTGTCCGCGCTGAGGGAACCTTTGGACGCCTCCGTTGCTCTTTCGGAGGCGACCGCCCCAGTCAAACTGCCCGCCTGGTACTGTCCCGAACACTGTTAATGTTCCGGTTAGATCCTTAGCATATAAAGGCCGGTATCCCAACGGTGACTCCGATAGTTCTAGCGATCTATCCTCCCAGTCTCCCGGCTATCCTGTACGTTATATGCCAAAGACCAATGCCAAGCTGCAGTAAAGCTCCATGGGGTCTTTCTGTCCAGTCGCGGGTAACCTGCATCTTCACAGGTATTTCAATTTCACCGGGTCCCTCGTTGAGACAGTGCCCAAATCGTTACGCCTTTCGTGCGGGTCGGAACTTACCCGACAAGGAATTTCGCTACCTTAGGACCGTTATAGTTACGGCCGCCGTTTACAGGGGCTTCAGTTCGCTGCTTCACCTTACGGCTAACAACTCTCCTTAACCTTCCTGCACCGGGCAGGCGTCAGCACCTATACTTCAGCTTGCGCTTTCGCAGGCACCTGTGTTTGTGGTAAACAGTCGCTTGGGCCTCTTTTCTGCCGCCGCCAACAGCTCCAACAGTAAATGTCTTCACCACCAGCGGCCATCCTTTTCCCGAAGTTACGGATGCATTTTGCCGAGTTCCTTAACGAGGGTTTTCCCGCGCACCTTAGGATTCTCTCCCCGCCTACCTGTGTCGGTTTTGGTACGGGCGGACGTCTTCTCGTTAGAAGCTTTTCTTGGCAGTGTAGTGCAGCTGAATTCAGATTGACCGTAGTCTTTCCTATCGATCGGTTCTCGGCCTTGTAGTATGGGGATTTGCCTCCATACTAGCCTACCGCCTTCGACACGCACATCCAATCGCGTGCTCAGCTTCCTTCCTGCGTCACTCCATCCTCAAACGAAGACGCCCGGTACTGGAATTTTCGCCAGTTGTCCATCGCCTATGCTTTTCGCCTCGGCTTAGGTCCCGACTAACCCCGGGACGACGAGCGTTGCCCGGGATACCTTAGGCTTTCGGTGGACAGGATTCTCACCTGTCGTTTCGCTACTCATACCGGCATTCTCACTTCTTATCCGTCCAGCAGTCCTTCCGGTCTACCTTCGTCCGGATAAGAACGCTCCCCTACCCAAAGTTACATAGTAACTTTGCCGCGGCTTCGGTTCTGTGCTTTAGCCCCGGATATTTTCGGCGCAGGGCCTCTCGACCAGTGAGCTATTACGCACTCTTTTAATGGTGGCTGCTTCTGAGCCAACATCCTGGTTGTTTTCGAAGTCCTACATCCTTCTCCACTTAGCACAGCATTTGGGACCTTAGCCGGCGGTCTGGGCTGTTTCCCTCTTGAATACGGGTCTTATCACTCGCATTCTGACTCCCAGGCTGCCCATATGAGCCATTCGTAGTTTGACTGGGGTCGGTAGGCTTTACGCCCCCTTGCCCGATCAGTGCTCTACCGTCTCTATGGTTATTCGCCTGAGGCTAGCCCTAAAGCTATTTCGGGGAGAACCAGCTATCTCCACGTTCGATTGGCATTTCACCCCTATACACATCTCATCCCAACATTTTTCAACATGCACGGGTTCGGTCCTCCACTCATTTTTACCTGAGCTTCAACCTGGACATGTATAGATCACTGTGGTTTCGGGTCTAATCCATGCTACTTGACGCCCTCTTAAGACTCGCTTTCGCTTCGGCTCCGCGTCTCCCGCTTAACCTCGCAGCATAAATTAACTCGCCGGTTCATTCTTCAATAGGCACGCCGTCGCACATGTAAAGTGCTCCGACTGTTTGTAGACATACGGTTTCAGGTTCTATTGCACTCCCCTCCCGGGGTTCTTTTCACCTTTCCCTCACGGTACTCATCGCTATCGGTCGTTTCGATGTATTTAGCCTTGGATGGTGGTCCACCCTGCTTCCCACTGGGTTCCTCGTGCCCTGTGGTACTCTGGATTCCTGCCCGCTTTTCACTCTTTCGTGTACGAGGGTCTCACTCTCTTTGCCGCACCTTCCCAGATGCTTCCACTAAAGTGTCCAGTTTGTTGCAGGTCCGCAACCCCAAACAACCGAAGTCATTTGGTTTGGGCTCTTCCCGTTTCGCTCGCCGCTACTCAGGGAATCTCTTTGATTTCTTTTCCTCCGACTACTTAGATGTTTCAGTTCATCGGGTGTTTTCTCCTTATCTCGTAGATAAGGTGACAAGACGTTACTCTTGCCGGGTTGCCCCATTCGGAAATCCATGAGTCTATGCTTACTTGCAGCTCGTCATGGCTTATCGCAGCTGATCGCGTCCTTCTTCGTTTCGAAACGCCTAGGCATCCGCCGTATGCCCTTCTAAACTTGACTTACGTCTTACGACTTTTGTCATCAGTTTAAAGGTATTTTCGCTTTATCCTAATTTGCTTGGGAAAATCTTTTAGTGAGGACTGTTCTGCTTCCTACGCTCATGATTTCGCCCCTTCCACCACGCGTTGCGTGGTCCCCCTCCCCCGCAAGCAGGGGAGGCTGAAGGTGACGCCAATCTCGCTCTCTTAGCTTCCCCCGTTTACGGGGGG
>NZ_CP016201.1:982421-1000788 GCF_001683335.1 Selenomonas sp. oral taxon 126 | reverse complement strand
AACCAGCTAATCAGACGCAGACCCATCGACAGGTGATAGCATAAAAAGAGGCCATCTTTCATCGAGAGAGGATGCCCTCCCTCGACTTCATTCGGTATTAGCATTCCTTTCGGAATGTTGTCCCCATCCTGTCGGCAGGTTGTCTACGTGTTACTCACCCGTTTGCCACTAGATTCTCTAAGAGCAAGCTCTCAAATTATCCCGTTCGACTTGCATGTGTTAAGCACGCCGCCAGCGTTCGTCCTGAGCCAGGATCAAACTCTCCGCTAAAGGGTTGCCCCTATTCGAGAGCCTGTTGGCTCATTACTTCATTCTTGTAAAAGAATTGTTGTTTCGTTGACTGACATCAACGATGTTGCATCTGGCTTGTTAGTTCAATTCTAACATGTTTTGCATTGTGTAGTTTTCAGGGTACATCCGGCGCCGTTTCTAGGTCTGTGGAGGTTTTCGTCTCCGTGCTGCCCTCATCGGCGCGACTGTCATAATATAACACAGGCGAAAACTTTCGTCAACCCCTTTTTCCTATCTTTTTTCATGTTTTCTCCCAAATCTTTTTCCTTTCCTTATAATATGACCACAATCAAGGGTTTTTCTGTGCTTGTTTCTTTCGCCCGCGTGTGTTATTCTATGATAGAATTTATCATAGGAAAAACATTCCTGAAAGGAAATAGAAATGCCGAAAAACCCTGTGAAACATCAGTGCAGTTTCTGCAAGCGCATCATCGACGTGCGCGACCAATACGATATGCCGATCTACGATCCGAATACGGGCTTTGCCATCTGCAGAGACTGCGTGCGTGAGATCAACCGCTTCCTCGACGAGCACGACACGTCCGTCGCCTCTGAGGAGCGCAGCTCGTTCCGCATGCAGCTCGACGATGTGCTCGACAAGACGCGCCCGCATCTCATCAAGGATTATTTGGATACCTACATTATCAAGCAGGATCGTGCGAAGAAGATTCTCGCGGTCGCGGTCTACAACCACTACAAGCGCATGAAGTACGGCTACGAGAACGAGGGCGAGGACACGGAGATCGAGAAGTCAAACGTCATCATGCTCGGCCCCTCGGGCTGCGGCAAGACGGCGCTGCTCTCGCATCTCTCGAAGCTGCTCGACGTGCCGTTCGCGGTGACGGACGCATCGAGCCTGACGGAGGCGGGCTTCGTCGGCGCGGACGTGGAGGTCGCCGTGCGCAATCTCTACTATGCGGCGGACAAGGACGTGGAGAAGGCGGAGCACGGCATCATCTACCTCGACGAGTTCGACAAGATTGCACGCAAGTCGGGTGCGAACAACTCCATCACCGCCGACCCCGGCCATGAGGGCGTGCAGCAGGCACTGCTCAAGATGCTCGAGGGCAGCGTCGTCGAGTTCACGGCGCGCGGGCAACGCAAGCATCCCGAGGCGCCGACCATCAAGGTGGATACGAAAAACATCCTCTTCATCGTCGGTGGCGCGTTCGTCGGCATCGAGAAGACGATCGCCAAGCGCCTCAGGAAGGGCAACGTCGCGATGGGCTTCGGCGCGGAGGTGCGCGGCAAGGATATCGAGAAGGAGTTCGACCGCCTTATCCATCAGGTGACGCCTGAGGATCTGATGGAGTACGGCATCATCCCCGAAATCATCGGGCGCCTGCCTGTCATCTGCACGCTTGAGACCCTCGACGAGGACGCGCTCCTGCGCATTCTCACAGAACCCATCAACGCCCCCGTGCGCCAGTACGAGAAGCTGCTCGCAATGGACGGCGTCGAGCTTGTCTTCACCGAGGACGCCCTGCGTGCCGTCGCAAAGAAGGCGATCGAGCGCAAGACGGGCGCACGCAGCCTCAAGGGCATCATCGAGGAGGTCATGCTCGACGTGATGTTCGACATTCCGCGCGAGAGCGCCCCGCGCCGCGTCACCGTGACGAAGGAGTGCATCACCGAGGGTGCCGCGCCGATTATCGAGAATGCAGCGGCGGGGTGAATTAAGGAAGCACTGATAAATTCAGCCACGCCATCTTAGCGCATCTTTTTTGCCCGCTTTTTGTCGGCAAATCCTCCACATAACCCTTGCTATGCGTCCGGTTTGCCTCCTCAATCGGACAGAAAAATCTACGCCAATCTGACGGACTTTATTTTATCAGCGATTCCTTAAGGCTTGAAAAAGCAAAAAAAAATGATATAATAACCATAGAAAGTCTGAATGTGTCATTTTAGGCCAAAAGAAAGAAAATCCCCTGCGCTTGGTAACCGCAGGGGTCTTTCTTTGCGACCGGTAATGTCGCGTCAGGCTGATGCCACAATGGCGGCTGCTTCTACCGCCTCAGCCTCTGCAGAATCAGCGCCCCGAGAATACTCCCGAGTACACTGTTCAGCAGGGAAAGCAAAAAGTCTGTTAGTGTCATCTGATAGCCTCCTCCCCTAACCATATTGGCTTCGGTAAAGGCCGTGGCAACCTCAGTATAACACAACGGACGACAAAAATCCCCTGCGGCTGGTTACCGCAGGGGATTTTTCGTATGCAGCTTTATGCGCACAAAATCGCCGTCCGCCTCCATGCACCAGACCTCGTCTGCTGCGCCCGCATGCGCCGCAAAGCGCAGGACGTTCGCGGCGTCGCTCGCCTCATAGAATGCCCGCGCCTCCGCCTCGGAGAGGCCGCCCTGCACTTTGCGGCCGATCAGGCGCTCTCGCAGGAGCTCGGGCGCTGCGTCGATGCGGATGCTGTAATCCGCAAGTGCGCGCAGATTCCGCCACGGCTCCTCGTCGAGCAGCAGCCAGTTCCCCTCGATGAGGAGGATGGGTGCGTCCACAATGAGCGCGTCGGGGCGCGGATCGTGGATGCGGCGGTCATAGACGGGAAAGGTCGTCACGCCCGCCTTTGCGGCTTTGAGCTTTTCTGCAAGCAGCGCCACGTCGAAGGTCTCGGGCGCACCCTTGATATTTTTCAGCGGGATCTCCATGCCATCCCGCAGAATCGTATGCGACGCAAGATAACTGTTCGGGTAGTGAAAGCCGTCCATGCCGAGCGCCTGCCCCCGTGGGAGGTCACCTCGCTCCCGTGCAAGCTGCTCCATAAATTGCAGGAGGGTGGACTTGCCCGTCGCGGGCGGCGCGGCGAGAAAGGCGAGGATGCGCCCGTCCTTCTCCACTTGCAGGGCGGTCAGGCGATGCAGGAGCGGCAGGAAAAGCCCCTCTACGGTCGCCTCGTTATAGCGGATCTCCTGCGGCAGACCGTTCACGGTCATTGCGTAGCAGCGCCATCGTTTCTCGTGCATGCGGAGCTCTCCTTTCCTATTTTGCGGCAAAACATAGCGCATCAAAGCCAAGACATCTCTCAGTCGGATAAATCCCGCAGTGCGCCGAGCAGCCACTCGGAGAACGGCTCTGCGCCCGTATGCCTCCGTATGTGCGGGCTGTCCGCGCCGGGGAGGGCTGCGGGGGCAAAGGCATGATCTGCCGCCATGAGGAGCGGCAGGTCGATGGCGCTGTCGCCGGCAGCATAGACGCGGCGTGGAGCGAAGCGGCGGCAGAGGGCGCGCACGGCAGCCCCCTTGTCCAGCCCCTCGGGGAAGAAGTAGATCTTGCGCCCCGAATGCAGGACGGTGAGGCTTGTCTCCTCCCTGCACTGCGCCGCACAGGCGGCAGGGTCGATATGGTCGGCGCAGTAGGTAAAGAGGTACGCGCCGTCCACGATGCGGCAGCGGATGAATGCGTCCCGCCCCGCGTGCCGCGCGTACTGGCGCGCAATCTCCTCCTGCGCGTCTGCGAGGAGCGCCGCGTGCTCCGCGCGCCATGCCGCATCCTGTGCGCCGTGGTGGAGGAGGACGGCGCCGTTCGTCGTCACGGCGTACTCCGGCGCAGTCCCCTCCGGCCATGCGATGCGCAGATACTGCTCCACGGAGCGCGTTGTGACGGGGATGAAGCGCAGCCCATCGCGCACGGCGCGCAGGTGCTGCACCGTCGGAGGTGTCATGAAGCCCTGCTCCTCCCCCGCGAGATGCTCCACGCAGATATCGCCCGCACGCCTGTGGCGGCGCGAGAAGAGCAGTGTATTGTCCAGATCCGATGCAAACAGGATGTCTTCCATATCAGTTGTCGGCGAGTGTGCGGATGAGCCCGCACGCGAGGTAGTTCCGCAGCGGGTATGCTGCGACCTCCACGCCCTTCTCCTCTGCCAGTTGATAGAGATGTCCGAGCCGCTCCTCATCCGTCGTGCTGTGGACGAGCAGCTTCCACGGCAGACGGCGCAGGAGGACGCGGGTCGCCTCCCCGATGCCGGGTTTCACAAGGTTGATGTCGGCGATGCCGAAGTCTGCCGCGATGCGCTCCACCTCCGTGAGCCCCGAGGTATGCGCCGCTGCCTCCTCTATCGGGTATGCCGCAGGGGGAAAGAGACGCTCCACGCTGTCGATGAAGTCATAGGTCAGGTCTTTGCCGCGCAGCTCCTCATAGAACGCCGCCCCGTGGAAGTCCGCAGGGCCGATGAGGTCAGCGCGCAGCACGGTGCGGCTCAGGAGGCCGGACACCGTTGCGTTCAGGCAGGAGCTGGCGATGAGGAAGTCGTCATGCGTCCCGCATTTCTCCGCCACATAGGCGGGATCCGAGAGCACGGCAAGCCCTGCGCTCAGCCCCGCATATGGCGCTGCCGCCTCCACCAGCGTGCGCTGTATCGCCCCCTTGCCCGTCCAGCCGTCGACGAACTGCACGGCGGCGGGCGCATGGCGTGCGAGGATGTAGTCCATTGCGTTCGCGTCGATGCCCCTGCCGCGGATGATGGAGATCGTATAGTGCGCCACGTCCGCGCCGAAGCGCTGTCGGATATAGTGTTTCAGCAGGATCCCGATGGGCGTGCCCGCGCGCGCAAGCGAGACGAGCGCGGCATCCGCGCCCTTTTCCGCATAGATCTGCTCCGCGAGACGTGCCGTCGCCTGCGCCGTGATCCCCGCATAGCGCGCGAGGGCGTCGGCATACGCCTCCAGATATTTCTCCGTCGGCTCGTATTCCAGCGGCAGCATCTCCGAGTAGTGGTGCCCCGACTGGATGAGACGCTCCCGCTCCGCCGTCGGCAGGGGGTCGATGCACCCCGTGATGTCCTTTAGGAGGATGGTCACATCCTCCGCACGATAGCTGCTGAACATCGTCCGCTCCCTCCTATTCATCCTTTCCGCAGCCGCCCGCCGTCAGGCAGACGATGTCCGTGCTGCCGCTCCTCCCGAGTGCGGCGAGGAGGCTCTGCACGCCGTCCTCCACCGCCTGCGCCGCATCTGTCACGATGAGCACGTGGTCATACGGCTCCAAATTGTAGATGTAGGTCGTGCGCCCCGCCTCGTAAAAGCTCTGCAGCTGCCATCCCGCACGGATGGGATAGCCCTCCGCCGTTGCGATACCGATGGGGCTGCGCGTTGTCGCATGAAAGCAGACATGATCCGCGCCGCGCTCCTCGACCGCCCTGCCAATGAGCAGCCCCGGCAGCATGCACTCCTCCGTCCCGAGGACGAGCACGCGCTCCCCCGCCCCCCACGGCAGGGACGCGGCGAGACGATGCCCCTCCTCCCGCCAGTGTGCCATGTAGTCCCCGATCATGACGCCCGTGCGCGGCGTCCTGCACGAGGGCAGCACGAGCCGCCGGCAGGGGATCGCCCTCTCGGGGGCACAGACCTCCGGTGCGTGTGCGGCAATCCCCGCCGCGCGCGCCTCATAGTCCCCCTCCGGCAGGTGCAGGAGCGCGATGCTCTCCGCACCGTGCGCGCGCAGCCGTGCCGTATCCGCCTCGGTCAGGCGGTTCAGGAGCGACGCCGCCACGAGCTTCTTTCCGCAGAGGGCGGGCAGTGCCGCCCGCATCTGCACAATGATGTTGCAGAGCGTCCTGCCCGTCGAGAGCTCGTCGTCCACAAAGACGACCGTATCCGTCCGCGCGAGCGCCTCCTCCAATGCATCGGCAGCAAGCCGCTGCTCGGGCGCGTGGCTGTGCTCCTCCATGAACTCGATCCATCGGGAGACGTCCGCCGGCTTCTCGCGCGTCGTCTGGATGTAGGTGCAGGAGGGGGAGATCTCCTCTGCAACGATGCCGCCGATCGCGGTCGCCGTCTCGGCAAAGCCGATAACGAGCCGCGCCTCGGGATGCTGTGCGGCA
This sequence comes from Selenomonas sp. oral taxon 126, assembly GCF_001683335.1. Lineage (GTDB taxonomy): Bacteria > Bacillota > Negativicutes > Selenomonadales > Selenomonadaceae > Centipeda. The sequence goes on along the minus strand of NZ_CP016201.1, from coordinate 994,670 downwards.
ACGCGCCTGCCGAGCGCCGCCATCATGTCGAGTGCGGCGTGCGGCGGCACGGGCATATGCTTTCCCTGCAGCGGGTTGACGAGCAGGTAGCCGCGCTTCTCATTCCTGTGCCGCTGCGCCACGCGCAGCACCATGTCCGCCGTATAGTCCATCTGCATCCCCCTCATCCTTCGAGCAGCTGCGGTGTCTCAAGGTTCGCCACGCGCCGCACACCGCCGTGCTCCGGATACGCCCACGGCAGCTCCGTGCCGACGAGGCGGCTGAGCGCAATCGCGGGCACATTGATCCCCGAGGCGAGGCAGGAGAGCTGCAGCCCGCCCGACATACGCGGATTGACCTCAAGCAGGAAGTAGCGCGTGCCGTCGCTCCGCAGCTGGATGTTGATGGGCACGTCGATCTGCAGATGCTGCATGACCTCCGTGCAGAGCGCCATGATGTCCGCATCGAAGCATACCTCCGAGTAGCGGTGGTCGGTCTTGAAACGCGGGATGACGATCGGTCCCGCCGCCGTCTCCATGCAGTCCGCGCTGATCTCCCGCCCGTCGAGATAGGGCATCAGGAGGAACGGAACGGAGAAATCATAGCCGCGCATAATTTTCTGCGCCATCTCCCATGTCAGCTTCGTGCCGGGCTTCGACCAGACCGCCCCCGCCTCTGCGATACGGTCGTCGATGACGCGGAACGTCCGCGCCCCCTCGTCCTGCGTCAGCTTGTAGCAGACGCGCGCGCAGAGGGGACGCAGCTCCTCATACGCCGCGACGAACTCCTCATAGCTGTGCGCCACGCGGTAGGGGGGGACGAGCGCGGGCATGCGCGCGGCAAAGAATTCGTACGCCGCCGCCTTTTCATCGAGGAGCGCCATCATCTCCGCCGCCCCCGTCGCAAGGATCGTCCCCTGCGCGCGGAATGCGTCCCGATGCCGCGCAAGCTCTGTGAGCGCATGGCGCGGGAAGAACACGTCAATGGCATGCTCCCTGCAAAAGCGCAGTGCGAACGCGGCATACTCCTCCCCGGGCGGCAGCGCCGGTTCCTCCTCCCATTCATCGCAGACGAGGCGGTAGAGCATATGCGGGTTCGGTGATGACCCGACGAAGACAGTGCCGTCGGGCGCGCCCGCACGCATCAGCGTGATCAGATGATATGCCGTGCTGAACCAGCGATTGAACCATACGCGCATGGATATCCCTCCTCAGGCGTGCGTCTCCTCTTCCTTTACCCCGTAGATCTCGGCGAGCGCCATGATACGCGCCGCCCATTTTCCATGGGTCTTGACCTCGTTCATACGCGTGCCGTCCCAGCTCTTCCGGACGCCCGCGCGTGCATCCTTCCAGTCGAGGATCATGCGTGCATCCTCATAGTCCGCGCGCCGCACGCGCAGGCTGTCGAACACAAAGGGCAGCTGGGCGGGATGGATGACCGTCTTGCCGATGAAGCCGTTCATGCGGTCGTATTCCAGTTCCCTTTTCAGCCCCTTTGCCCAAAGCCCCGCAGGATCCTCGCCGAAATAGTTCCAGACGGGACCCGAGACCACGTAGTCACGCGCGAAAATATTCAGAATGTCCACGAGGATGTCCCGCACGACGCCAACCGAATAGATTGTGTGCGCAATCGAGCGGCGCACGCCGTAGAGGTTGCTGAAATCGTTGCCTCCGACGCGGATGTTCAGCACATACTCACGGTGCGCGTCGAAGACCGCCTTCAGCTCCCCCAGCACCGCGCTGCGGCTCTTGATGCCCGCAATGGAGGGGCTTTCGAGGACGGGCATGATATAGCGGCGGCGCGCGGGATCCTGCCCGAGACCGCGCATGATCTCCATATACGCCTCCACGTTGCCGAGGTTCACCTTGGGCAGGACATAGCCCGTGAGCACCGAGCCCGCCTCCCCAACGAAGTCGACGAAGTGCTGCATATGATCCGCCGTCCGCACACGCACGAAGAGGAGCGGCTTCCTGCGCCCCTCCTCCTCGTAGAGCTGCTTCAGCACGCGGAGCGTCTCCCGCAGCGCACGCTCGGCATCCGCGACCGCCGTATCGTTGATTGCATCCTCGAGGCAGAAGCAGACCGAGGTCAGGTACGGCTGCACGTTTGCGCGGATCTTCTCTACAATGTTCTCCTGATAGGCGGGCATGTAGAGCAGCCCGCCCACCCTGTACTGCAGGTTTTCCCTGTCTTTCATCGGATGTCCCCCATCATTCCACATTCAGCCCGTACTCCTCGCACAGGCGCGCCAGCCCCGCCTCGTAGCCCGCCCCGACGAGCCGCAGCTTCCACGCGCCACGATAGCGGTACAGCTCCGCCGCGACCACCGTCTTCTCGCGGTGCAGCGCATCGAGCGGAAAGCGGTACTGCGGTGCGTCCCCCTCGCACAGGATAACGGCAGGGCTGCGGGTCTCTGAGAAATCCCTGCCCGTGCCGTCGTCATAGACGGAGAAGCAGACGACAATGCGCGCAGCGTCCGCCGCAAGGCACGCCACGTCGATGACCGCGCCGATGCGCGTGCCCTCCTCCACGCGGAGACTGCCGTCCTCGGCGGCACGATTGCCGAAGAAGACGAGATCCGCATCGCCGCGCACGCGTCCGTTCTCATAGAGGCGAAAGACATAGGCATCCACCTCGATACCCGCCGCACGCCCCGCATCCTCATAGAGAAAGGTGAGCACATCGTCCGCACCGACGCTCAGGCGCTCCCCCCGCACGAGGACGGGCAGCAGCCCGATGGGCGCACCCGTCCGCACGGGGGCGTCCGCCGCCGCACGTCCCGTGACATAGAGACGGTGTCCCCCCTGCCCCCCGCCGAAGATGAGCGCGCCGTGGAGGAGTACTCCCGCGCGCATGGGGGGCAGTTTCAGACGGACGCTGCCCGCTCCCGCCGGCAGAAGCGTGGGGCTGATCTCCGCGTCGTCGATCTCCGTCTGCACCTGCATCTCCCGATCCACTGTCACGGAGATGGCAAACTCGTTTTCCTGCTCCGCCGCAAACGCCCCCAGCTCGATGAGCCTCGGCAGTTCCTGCGCCGGGACACTGTTCCTTGCCTGCTCTCTCTTCATCACCGTATCTCCGTCAAAAAAGGGCTGCCGCACACCGCGCCCCCCGTACATCCGACCGCGATGTTCGATGGCGGATCGGATGCCATCGGGAAACGCCTGCGTGCAGCAGCCCCGAAAAACTCAGACGTTCACGCCGTACGCGCGGCAGAGGGCTTCCAGTCCGCCCTGGTAGCCCGCGCCCACCGCATTGAACTTCCACTCGCCGCCGTGGCGGTAGATCTCGCAGACGACGAGCGCCGTCTCGACGGAGAACTCCTCCACAAGGTCGAAGCGCAGCACCTCCGTGCCCTGCATATCCTGCTCGTTCGCCATGCGCGCAACACGCACATAGGCATTGGAGACCTGCCCGAAGTTCTGACGGCGCACGGGCGCCTCGTAGATCGTCACCGTGATGGCGATCTTGTCGATGTCGGGCGGGATCTTCGAGAAGTCGATGACGAGCACCTCGTCGTCGCCCTCGCCCTCACCCGTCAGGTTGTCGCCCGTATGATGCACCGAGCCGTCCGAGCTGTCGAGATTCCCGTAGAAGATGAAGTCCTCGTCCTTGCGCACCTTGCCGTTCGCACCGAGCAGGAACGCCGAGGCATCAAGGTCGAAGTCCGCACCGCCGTCGTACTGGTTCACATCCCAGCCGAGGCCGATCAGCGCCATCTTCATCCCCTTGTCGAGACTCACGCGCTGTCCTTTGGAAAGATTGACTGCCATATTAGGCTCCTTTCTTTGCAATCGAGCGGATCCACTCCTCGAATCCGGAGGGGTTCCGCGTCTGGATGAGGACGGGACCGGGTCCCCTGAAGCGGCAGACGAGGCATTCGCCCGACATGATGCTGGATACCCAGCCGTTGGACGCCTTCTCCACCTTGTAGTCCATATAGTCCGGCCACGCGACGAGATGTCCGTTGTCGATGACGATCTCCTCCCCCGCCGCAAGCTCGAGCGCATGGATGACCCCGTAGCTGCTCAGGAAGGCGATGCCGCGTCCCGTGAGCTTCAGGAGGAAGAAGCCCTCCTGCGAGAAAAGCCCCTTCATCAGCCCCTGCATCTTCGAGTCGACCTGGATGCTCTCCTCGGCGGCAAGGAAGCCGCCCTTCTGCACGATCATCCCGTACGAGCCGTCCAGCTCCACGTCCATGATGCCGCCCGGCAGCGGATGCCCGAACAGCACCTTGCCCGCGCCGCGCGAGGCGACGAGCCGCTGCATGAAGAAGCTCTCCTCTGTGAAGACGCGTCGCACGAGTCCGCCGAGCAGACCGCCCTCCATCTTGCCCTCGACATCAACGGTCGCGTCCATCGCGATCATCGCGTCCGACTCTGCCTTGATTGCCTCACCCCGCGCCAGAGAACACTCCACTACAGGGAATGCCTCAGGGTATAGAATCCGATAGTCCATCGCACTTCCTCCTGACCCCGGAATCGCTGATTCCGTAAAGAGCGGTGCTCCACCCCGGTGACGAATATATTTTCAAAACGCCTCAGGGCAAAGCCCCGAGGCGCTTTGAGAAAAGCCGTCTCGATGAAGCACCGATAAACTCAGCGCTTCCTCAGATATTGACACCATACGCCTTGCCGAGTGCTGCAAGCCCGCCGCTGTAGCCGGAGCCGATGGCGTTGAACTTCCACTCTGCGCCCTGGCGGTAGAGTCTGCCAACGACGACCGCCGTCTCAATGGAGAAGTCCTCGCCGAGGTCGAAGCGGATCAGCTCCTCCCCGCTCGTCTCGTTCACGACGCGGATGAATGCGTTCGAGACCTGTCCGAAGTTCTGCTTGCGCTCCTCCGGCTCGTAGATCGTCACCGTGAAGTCGATCTTATCGATCGAGGCGGGCACCTTCGAGAGATCCACCTTGATCTGCTCGTCATCGCCCTCGCCCTCGCCCGTCAGGTTGTCGCCCGTGTGCTCGACCGCACCCGAGGCATGCTGCAGGTTGCCGTAGAAGATGAAGTCCGCATCCCCCGTCACCTTCTCGTCAGGTCCGAGCAGGAATGCCGACGCATCGAGGTCGAAATCCGCCCCGCCGTCATACTTGTTCGTGTCCCAGCCAAGACCGATCAGGAGCTTCGAGAGCCCCGGATTGCCCTTCGTGAGATCGACCTTCTGTCCCTTTTTCAAACTGATCGCCATGATGATTCCTCCTATGCAAGAATCTGCCGCCGGCACGCATGTGCCGCTCTGCTATAATCAAGCCGTCAAGGCATGATGACTCACTGGAACTTCTTGGCAAGCTCGCGCAGCCCGCCGTCCTTCGTCCCCTGTCCGATCGCATTGAACTTCCACTCGCCGTTATAGCGGTAGATCTCCCCGAAGATCAGCGCCGTCATCCCGGCGTAGCTGTCCGTAAGGCTGTACCGACAGAACTCCCCGCTGTCGTCGCAGATGCGGATGAAGGCGTTTGCAATCATACCGAAGTCCTGCTTGCGCTTCACCGCGTCGTAGATGTTGACGACGAAGATGAGCTTGTCATACATATCGGGCACGTTCGCGAGATCGACGAGGATCTGCTCGTCGTCGCCCTCGCCGTCCCCCGTCAGGTTGTCGCCCGTATGGCGAATTGCGCCGGAGGCGTGCGTGAGATTACCGAAATAGACGATGTCCTCAACGGAGGTCAGATGCCCCCCGCGACAGACGAAGACGCTCGCATCACAGTCAACGTCCTGCGTCGAGCCGCCGCCGAAGAGCGAGCCGAGGAAGCCGCCCCCCTTCTTCTCCTGCACGGCGGGATCCCAGCCCAGTCCGACGCAGATGCGCGTGAGTGCATGCCCGTCCGCCTTCTTCAGGCTGACCTTCTGCCCCTTCTGCAAGTTTACGCCCATATTTCTTCCTCCTATGCCGCTCCTGTCTGACACAATCTCATATCACACATCAAAACACATATCAAAAAAACCTACTCGGACAGAATTCGACTCTACGGTGCATTTTTCCTTCATGTCATCCGGAAAAATTTTGATTTTTTGCAAAATACAGGGATACGGACACGACAAATGTCCCCGTCAGTCCTTGCTCCCCGCCTCCCAGCGGAGCCCCCAGTGATACGCGCGGTCAAGGCTCTCGTGCCCCCGGAAGAAGCGCACGAGCTTCTCGACACTCATCGTGCCGTCGTGACTCTCCAGCATGGCGATGGCACACATCCCCTGCGACGAGCCGTACTCATCCATGCGCACGACGATGTCGGGGCTGCCGGGGCACCGAACCGTGACAAGGCCGTCCGCCTCCTGCCAGTTCGCAACGCCCTCGTAGATGAAGGTATAGACGAGGATGCGCCGGATCTCGCGCACCTTGCTGCCGTTGACGCGCAGGGTCTCGCCCCCCGCACTCGCCCCCGTACGGTCATCGCCGTCGAGCGCAATCCACGGGCGATACGAGAGGCTGCCGAAGTCATCCCCCAGTGCCTGCACGCAGCCGATATCCCCGTCACTCAGCTCGTAGAGGCAGCCGAGATCGAGGTCGATGCCGTCCGAGCCGCCGAAGAGGGAGGAGAGGAAGCCGCCGCTCTTCTTGTTCTTCGGATGCTGATTCCAGTTGAGGTTGATGGAGATCTCTCCGAGCGCTCCACCGCCCTTGACGAGGCTGACCTTCTGCCCCTTCTTCAGCTCCACCTTGCGCGGCGGTGCCGGTGGCGGGGGAGGCGGTGGTGGAGGTGCCGCAGGTCGCGGGGGTAGCGGAGCCGGACGCGGCGGTATCGGCGTGGGGCGCGGCTGTGGCGATGGAGGCGGCGGTGGTGGCGGCGCAGCAGGTTCCGCGCTCACCTCGATCCCGAAGTTCCCGCAGAGTGCCGCAAGCCCTCCGCTGAATCCCGCACCGACGGCGCTGAATTTCCACACGCCCTTGTAGCGGTAGAGTTCGCCGACGACAATGGCGGTCTCCACGGAGAAGCCCCCGCCCGTCTCATAGCGGAGCAGCTCCGTCCCATCCGCCGCATCGACAAGGCGGATATACATCCCTGCGACCTGCCCGAAGCTCTGCCGCCGCGTCTCTGCCTCGTAGATGGTGGCGGTGAACGCGAGCTTCTGTACGGCGGCGGGCACGGCGGCGAGATCGACCTCCACCTCCTGCCGGTCACCGCCCGCAGGATCTGCGCGATGCACTACCGCACCCGTCCTGTGACGCGGGTTGCCGTAGAATACGAAATCCTCGTCACACGCCGCCCTGCCGTCCGCGCCGAGCAGGAATACGGCGGTATCCACCTCCGGTCCCCCTGCGCCCTGCCAGCCCATGCCGACCCGCACGTACCGCAGATCTCTGCGGTACTTCGTCAGATCGATTTTCTGCCCCTTGTTGATGCGCTCCATACGAGTCCTCCTATCCGTCTATGGGACGGTGCTCCTGACCGCTTACGACCTGCCGACGAGTGCCTTGCGAACGAGGTCGACCGGCACGACGGTGAACGCCAGAGCGAGCACGAACAGCCACTCCGTCCCTGTCAGTCCGTAGCAGCGCAGGATCACGCCGCCGAAGTAGATCATGAGAACCTGCACGACGACGATGATGCCCATCACGCGCAGGAAGCCCATGTTCCCCGTAATGTTGTCAAAGAGATTCTTGGCGTCCGTACGCGCGTTGAACGCGTTGAACACCGCCATAAAGATGAAGAAGGCAAAGTATCCCGTCAGGAGATAGATGTTCGCGGGATCCTCACGGAAATACGCGTGTGCCGTGCCGCTCATGAGGAAGAACAGGCTCGTTGCAAAGCACCAGAGCGAGCCGACGGCGATGGAGGAGGTCATATACCTGCTGATGATGTTCTCATCGCGCCGCTTCGGCCGCTCGTCCATATAGCGCCGCAGTGCCGGTTCTCCGCCGAAGGCGAGCGCCGCCAGCGTATCCATGACGAGGTTGATCCAGAGGAACTGCGTGATCGAGAGCGGATTCTCCATGCCCAGCAGAGGCGAGACGAAGGAGATCAGGACGGCGGCGACGTTGATCGTCAGCTGGAAGATGATGAACTTGCGGATGCTGTTGTAGATCGTGCGCCCGTAAAGGATCGCACGCCCGATGGACTTGAAGTTGTCGTCGAGGATGACGATCTCACTCGCCTCCTTCGCAACCTCCGTGCCGCCGCCCATCGCAAAGCCGACATCAGCCCTCTTGAGCGCCGGCGAATCGTTCACGCCGTCGCCCGTCATGCCGACGACGAGATTCATCTCCTGCGCGAGGCGCACGAGGCGGCTCTTGTCCGTCGGCAGGGCACGCGCCACAACGCGCAGACGCGGCAGGAGTGCCTTGACCTCGTCATCGCCGAGCGCCGCCAGCTCGTCCGAGGTCATGACGACGGCATCCGCCTGATCCAGCAGCCCTGCTTCCCGCGCGATTGCAAGCGCCGTATCCTGACGGTCGCCCGTGATCATGACGACCTGCACGCCCGCCTTCTGCACGCGCGCGATTGCCTCGACGGACTCGGGGCGCACCTCGTCGCGGATGCCGACCGCACCGACGAAGACCAGCCCGCTCGCCGGCAGCGTCCCGTCCGCAGGGATCTCCCCCTCGTAGACGGCGAGCGCGAGCACGCGGATGGCGCGCGCTGCAAGCCGGTCGATCGCCTCCGTGATCGGCGCCGCGCTCGTCAGAGGACGCTTCGTGCCGTCCTCATCATAGTAGGCATCGCAGAGTGCGAGGAGTTTCTCCGGCGCACCCTTGGCAAGCGTCACGTTGTACGTGCCCGCAACCTCAGCAAGAGAGTACTTGTTCCGACTGTTGAAGGGCACCATGTTCCTGACCGTCTCATCCATCTCCGCGCCCGCGCCCGCGACGAAGCCGAAGATTGCGCGCTCCGTCGCATTTCCGCCGACCGCCTCTGTGTCGTTGATGACGGCACTCGTATTGTAGCGCACGCTGAGGTTCACGAGTTTTCCAAGACCCGCACCGAGCTCCTTGTAGGAGGCGTACTCCCTGCCCGCGCCGTCGACGAAGGCGACCGCCTCGAGCTGTCCCTTCGTGATCGTCCCGGTCTTGTCGCTGAAGAGGAGGTTCAGGCTGCCCGCCGTCTCGATGCCCGAGATCTTGCGCACGAGGATGTTGTCCTTGAGCATCTTGCCCATATTCTGCGCCGAGACAATGGCGATCATCAGGGGCAGTCCTTCGGGCACGGCAACCACGATGATGATGACCGCGAGCATGACCGCCTCCACGAGGTCGTTGACGACAGTCAGCCAGTTGGAGCAGTACGCGATGATGCGCGCCATCTCGAAACCGTTGTGGATCACGAGGCGCTGGAACATGAAGGCGATTGCAATGGCGACGCCGCCAATGTAGCCGAAGTTGCTGATCTGTCCCGCCAGCGCGGAGAGCTTCAGCTTCAGCGGCGTATCGCGATCCTCGTCCCCCTGCAGCTCACCTGCAATCTGCCCGTAGTGCGTCTTGTCGCCGAGCGTCGTCGTGCGCATGACAGCGTTGCCGTCGCAGACAACCGAGCCGCGAAAGACCTTGTGCGGATGGAGGAAGTCCGCGCCCGCATCCGTCTCTGTATCCCCCTCGGGGGCGGACGTCTTCGTCGCCTCCTTCGCCTCGCCGTTCAGCACGGACTGGTCGACCCGGATCGAACCGTCACAGATGACGCCGTCCGCCGGCACCTTGTCACCCGTCTGCAGCAGGACGTAGTCCCCCATGACAATGTCGTCGATGGGGATCTCCTGCAACACGCCGCTGCGGTAGACCTTGCACTTGATGAGCGAGGCCTCCTCCTGGAGCTTCCGGAACGCGTTCTCGTTCTGATACTCGGAATACGTTGCCACGGAGGTGGCGAGGATGACCGCGAGCGCGATGCCCACGGACTCGTACCATTCGACCTGCCCCATGAAGGCAAAGATCACATTGATGCCGAGCGCGATGCAGAGAATCTTGATGATGGGGTCGTCAAAGTTCCCCTTCAGCTTCTCCCAGAAGCCCTCTCCCGCCTGCTCCGTGAGCGCGTTCGTGCCGTACTGTTCGCGTGCGGCGCGCACTGCCTCATCCGACAGCCCTTGAATCTTCATACATGTTCTCCTCATTTCCCCTGATGGTGGATAAATCTTCCAATCTCTCCCATTGTATCATGAAAGTCCGTGCGGTCAAGCGCGGAATCACCCCCTAGGGAATCGCTGATAAAATGAAGTCCGTCAGATTGGCGTAGATTTTTCGTCCGAACAAGGAGGCAAACCGGACGCATAGCAAGGGCTATGTGGAGGATTTGCCGACACAGTGCGGGCAAAAAAGATGCGTCAAGATGGCGGGGCTGAATTTATCAGTGCTTCCCTAACATAAGCGGAGGCAGCCCGCCCACTCATACGCCCGTCCACAGGATGCCCTCATCCTCTGTCCACGTGCCGAACAGTGCGCCCGGCACGAGAGGCATCGTCCTGCCCTGCGGGATCTGCTGCCCCGCGCCGTCGTACAGGCAGTCCGAACCGTTGTTCACGAGATGCCACGCCCCGCTTTGCCGTGACAGATATGCCTGCACCGTGCGATCCTGCGCCTTCTCATCGGGAAAGATGCGGGCGTGGAAATGCCACGGGAAGAGCGGCAGGCCGTCGTAGACGTTCAGCCGCCCCGTCTCCATCCACTGCCCGCGCTTGCCGCGCACGCGGCACATACGCCGCAGATGCAGGACGCGGTCCTCCGGCACGCGCGTCCCGCAGAAGGGGCAGCGCGGATCCGACGGGTCGTGCAGGACGAAGAAGCGCTCCGGACAGTCGGCCCCCGCGCACGGCTGCAGGAGATCCCACGTCCGCACGAGCGCCTTCTCCCACTCGAGCGCCGACGGGCGTGCCTCGGGTTCATGCAGACCGTCCACAAAGGCGCGCAGAAAGAGCTTTTCGAGATATGGCCCGAGGTCGCGGATGGTCACGCGCAGGTCATGCGGGCGGTTGCTGTGGTCGGAGGGATGCTCGGCGAACAGCGCCTTTTCCCCGTAGATCAGGAAGTCCGCCTCCTCGGCGGGCAGGTCGTAGTTCTTCGGCCCCTCGAGCGGATGCCGCTTCAGGAGATACTGATAGAGCAGCACGGGCAGCGCAAAGAGGTCGGTCAGGAGCCCCGGCACGGCACGCTGTCGCGCCCCCGGCTGCCCCATTCCCGCGAGTACCTCGGGCGCGATATAGCCCTTCGTCCCCGCCACCTCGGGCGGGTAGAGTCCCGGCACAACGAGCGAGTCGATGTCGATGACGACGCAGCTGCCGCTCACGGGATCGATGAGCACATTGTTGCACGAGAGGTCGGAGTGTGCCAGTCCCGCCTGATGCATGCGGCGCACAGCGCGCGCGAGCGAGATGGACAGGCGCAGCATGGTCTGGAAGCTGCCGCATTCCTGCGGTGCGAGGTATCTGCGCACACGCCCCGTGAACCAGCTCCCCTTCTTGTCCCTGCCCGCCAGCTCCAACGTGGAGGAGGCGTCCGCCCCGAAGAAGAATTTCTTCGGATAGGTGGGGCAGACGATGCCGAACTCGGGGCGCTCGACGACTGCCACCGGCCAGCAGAACAGCTCGGCAAAGTACGCCGCCGCCGCCTCCGTGTTGCCGCGCGCGCCGCCCGCCTCCTCGGAGCACGTCGGATTGTAGCGCCCGATGATTGCCGTGAGACGGTCGCGCAGTGCCTCGTCCACGATGTCGGGATCGTGGAAGAACTGGACGACATAGGATCTGTCCGGTGCAAAGTAGGTGTATTTCATCCCGCCCTGCGGCGGGTTGTCCGTGATGATGTAGGGAATCCTCCTGCCGTCGGCGAGCACGGCCTCCGCGCGCCTAGACATGTCGTGTCCCCATCCGCAGGAGTGCGAGCGTGCGGTCGTCGAACGAGCCGCGCTCCATATAGTTGTCCAGCCAGATCTCGAGGCGCTGCGCGTGTTCCGTAATGCCCGCCATGCTCGTATCTGCGGCAGCAAGCGGCAGCACGTGCGCGTTCTGCCAGAGTTCCTCCACGGTGCACTGCGCCATGCGGCAGCACCGCCGCGCATCGTGCAGCGCGATGAGCTCCTCCTTGTCGTTGACCCACGGGAATGCCTCGGGGTGCGGCAGGCTGCGCAGGAGATCCACCTCCGCCCGCGTGAACATCGCCTCCTCCGCTGCAGAGGGCAGGATGCCGTTCAGTGCGAGGTCGAGGCAGAGGCGGTGCAGCTCGCTCTCGCTGAAATAATCGTCCGCCACGCCGTCCGTCATTGTGAGCAGCAGGTCGCAGACACCGCGCGAGACGAGTGTGCGCCGCTGCAGGGCGGCGATGTCCGTCATGCCGTCGCTCGTGAG
>NZ_CP016201.1:978573-979665 GCF_001683335.1 Selenomonas sp. oral taxon 126 | reverse complement strand
CGCACCCCGCTCACCACCACCGATGCAAGCTGATCCTGTATCGCAACGACTTTCGACGGAACTGCCAAACACATATTTTCTCCTTTATTTGACCTCCATCAATGGGATATATCGTGCTTATGAGCTTCCCCCGCCAGTGCGGGGGAAGTGCCGAGCAAAGCGAGGCGATAGGGGCGCCAGTGGCTCATGCACATTTCTCACGATAGATAACCCGCACCGTCCAAAGCGCCCCTTCCACCGCTCACGCGGTCCCCCTCCCCCGTTTCGACGGGGGAGGCTTTGCATTACAGCACTCAGATCCTCGCTCACATTCCCATCCGCGCCAGTGCCACCGCCGCCTGCCCGTATGCAATCCCGCCGTCGTTCGGCGGGGCGGCGTGCGGCAGTAGTACGCGGAAGTCTCTGAGGCGCGCAAGCATCTCCTCAAGGAGGAGCGCGTTCTGGAACACGCCGCCCGAGAGCGCGACCGTCCGCAGCCCCGTGCGCGCAGCGAGCAAATCCAGCACCTCTGCGACCGCCGCCGCCATCGTCACATGGAAGTCGAGCGCACGCGCCGCACGCTCCTCCTCCGAGAGGCTCTCCACCCCGTCCGCAAGCGCCGCAAGCACGGGCATAAAGTCAATCGTCAGCGGCGCATGCTCCCGCTCCAACACATACGGCAGCACAACGCCCGATCTCCGTGCGCGCCGCGCACAGAGTTCCAGTCCGATTGCCGCCTGTCCCTCGTACACATTTACGCGGCAAATGTCGAGCAGTGCCGCCGCCGCATCGAAGAGCCGCCCCACGCTCGACGTGAGCGGGGCATTGACCCCCGCCGCCGTCGCCTGCACGAGCAGCTGCCAACCTGCGGGAATCTCCTCCATAAATTTCGGCGCGCGCAGGGCAATCTCCTCCCCGTACATCGTGTGGAGCACCCGGAGCGCAAGCCGCCACGGCTCTTTTGCCGCGCGGTCGCCGCCCGGCAGGGGGATGTACGCAAAATGCGCGAGCCGCTCGTAGTCCGCCATATCCGCCGCAAGGAACTCCCCCCCCCACGAAGCCCCATCCGCCCCGTAGCCCGTCCCGTCGAGCGCAACGCCGAGGACACGCGCC
>NZ_CP016201.1:972438-978548 GCF_001683335.1 Selenomonas sp. oral taxon 126 | reverse complement strand
TCGCCTACGAAGTCGCCGCTGTCGGGTCTGCCGAGCAGCTTCACGGCGCTGCCGTAGGGCGCCTGCGTATTCACGGCGGCGGTCATGCCGTCCCCGACCTGACAGGAGAGGACGAGCAGTTCGCCGTGCTCCGGAACGGGGACGGCGAGCGTCAGGAGGAGGGTCGCCGCAAGATCGCCGAGAACAGGCTCCCTGCCGAGCAGATCCGTATATGCCGCCCTTCCGCAGCGGGCGTAGAACGCCGCCTCAACGGCGGCGCGCGCGGCGCGCACGCCCTCGTGCAGGATGCCGACGAGCTGCGCGCACGCCTCTCCGAACGCCGCTTCCTCCATCGGCAGGGCATAGGCGGCACGCAGCGCGGGATCTGCCGTCAGCAGTGCGCGCAGCTGCGTGTAGACCGCGCCGACGGCAGCCTCGGATGCCGCACGCGCACCGACGCGCGAGAGACGCTTCGACCCCGCACCGTCGGAGACGGCGAGGATGGCGATGTCCCCCACGTGCACAGCGGCAAACCAGTCGTCGCAGTTCGTCCCGTCATGCTTGTGCTTCTTGCCGCGCACGCGCGCCGCAACCATATCCGCCGTGCCGATCCGCATCTCCTCTGCCATGTACTCGGGGGCGGGATCGGGCGCGTCGGCGGGCACGGGGCGGTACTGCCAGAGTGCCGCCGTATGCGCCAGCAGCTCCTCGTCGCTGAGGCTCGGAGACTCTGCATCCGCCGTGCCCGTATCCTGCTCCGTGGCGGGGGAAGCCTCCGCAGCACGCTCAGGCGGCGGGGCACACGGCTCTGCAGTCTGCACGGCATCGGGCGGCAGTACCTGCACCTCTGCCTGTCCCCCCTGCCCTGCTGCGGGCAGCGCGCCCGCAGAGGACGGCTGCTGTTCCTGCGTTTGCTCTATGGCGGTGCGCTCCGCCGTCTCTGCCGCCTCCTGCACCATCTCGGGCGGGACGCGCTCCGCTGTCCCTGCTGCGTGCTGTGCCGTCTCAGGTACAGCGTCCACCGCCTCCTGCGCTAGGGGCGGTGCCGTCCCGCCGCCTTCCCCCGCACAAGCCGTACTGCCCTCCTCTGTGGGAGGAACGTCCGGCATCTGCGCCTCATCCCCCGCCGACGGCTGCACCTGTGCGGGCGCCTCCGTGCATGGCGGATCCTGCCGTTCTGCGGCATCCCCCTGTGCATCTCCCGCCGTCGGCATTGCAGCAGCTGTTGTTTCCTGCGTTTCCATCAAGACACCCGTGCCCTTTCTGCTCGCATTCCGATCCGTCAGGGAACGACCGTGAATCCCTTCGGCGGGGGCGGCAGCTCGATTGCTGCGCCGGGTGCCGCATCAAGGCTCTTGGAGGACATCTTGATCGAGCCGGAGACCCATGCGAAGAACTTCGCCATATCGCCGGCGGACAGGCTGTTCATCATCAGCACATTGTCCGTGACCTGCTTCAGATAGCTCGTATCGGCATCCGCCCCCGCCGCACAGGCGATGATGTTGCCGAGCTTCAGCGTTTTCACCATTGCCGCCGCCTCACGGAAGTCCTCCAGATCGGTCGGGCTGCCGTCGGTCAGCAGGAAGACGAGCGGACGCCAGTCGCCCTTCTGTGTCTCCGTGTTCTTGCGCACCTCCGTCCGGACGCATTCCGCGAGGAGCTTCAGTGCGCCGCCCATGAGCGTGCAGCCCTCCGCCTCCAGACGCGGCTCCTTGAAGAGCATCAGCTCCGTCAGCTTCGTCGTCTGCTGCACGCGGCTCGCAAAGGTGATGACCGAGAGATATGCTGTCTCGAGTGCCTGCGGGTCGCCCCTCAGCTCCGAGAGGAGTGCCTTGATGCCCTGCCGTACCGCCTCAATCGGCTCTCCCGCCATCGATCCGGAACAATCCAAAAGCAGGTATACCGGAAGTCTGCGACCTTGATCCGCCATAAGAAACCCTCCTAGATAATGATAGATGACATCTTCCTCAAAATATTGAGCCTATTATAACATAAATATTAAATCTCTGCACAATAAAATATAGGGTGTAGAATCAGCGCCCCTTCTTCCCCCCGCCGAGGAGCTGCTTCGTCAGGCCGCGCAGGTAGCTCATGACGAGGCGCACGTCGTCGAAGGTCTGGCGCCCCTTCTTCGTGACGAGTCCGCTGTTGATGAAGATCGGGTCGATGAGCGGGATCTGGACGAAGTTGTCCGTCGGAAGCACGGACGGGCGCGCGAGGAAGGTCGAGCCGATGCCCGCGTGGACGAGGTTCTTGACCGTGTGGAGGTAGGGCGAGTAATGCACGACGTTCGGCTTCTCGCCCATGCGGCCGTACGCGTCCTGCACGAGGCGGTCGATGAAAAAATTGCTGTCGAGCATGATGAGCGGCTCATCCCTGAGCTCCGTGATGCTGAGCGCATGCCGCCCCGCAAACGGGTGGTCGAGGCGCGTGACGAAGGTGCACTCGCAGTCAAAGAGCTTCGCATAGGAGAGGCGCGCACTGAAGTCGACGGTGTAATTCGTCAGTGCGAAGTCGAGTTTTTCCTCCTCAACCATCTGCAGGGCGCTCACGCCGCCCGTCTCGATGATCTCGAGTTCGATCTCGGGATGGTCGCGGCGGAAGTCGCCGAGGATGTGCGGCAGGAAGACGACGCCGAGCTGCAGCGGCATCGCAATCCGCACCTTTGCGTGGCGATGCGCCATGTTGCGGATCTCATCGTCGAGGCGTGAGACCTCCGTGAGGATGTAGGAGACCTTCCCGAGGAGCTTTGCGCCGTCTGCCGTAACCGTGATCTTGCGCCCCTCGCGGTGAAAGAGGTTCAGCCCCGTCTCTGCCTCGAGCGCCTGCATGGCGACCGTGACGGTCGGCTGCGAGACATGCAGATGCTCCGCCGCCTTCGTGATATTCTGCCACTGGCAGACCTCGTAGAAATACCGCATCTGTACCAACGTCATCCGATCATCTCCCTTTGCCCGGAGGTGGGCGTACAATTTAAAAAAACTATGTCGCTTATTAGTTTACTATATATGTCGATAAAAGAACAGTATAAAAGTCACAGTTCGATAAAAAAGTTTTATAGAGTGAGGCTATTATTGTATCATGAAGAAATATTTTTATTCATGCGGAAAACGTGCTAAGGTAAGGTCACTACAGAGATATCATATAGAAAAGGGGAACTCAGATGGCAGTATATTTCGCAGATGCAGTGGAGCGTTTCGTCGAGGATATGCTCGAGGCGAACGCGGACAATCTGAAGGCATTCGAGACGAAGACGGGCGTGTATTCGAACGTCGATCCGGACACGCATCACGATGTCCAGATTCCCGACGTGCATCTTACCAAATAACCTATCATCCTACTACAGATAGATAAGGGAAAAAGGCGGGCGGCTGACCACTGCCCGCTTTTTTCGTGCGCGGAAAACAGGGCACGCAACGATCAGCTTCCCCCGCCGAAGCGGGGGAAGTGGCACGCCATAGGCGTGACGATAGGGGCGCTTGTGCCTATTGCGACTCTCTGACGGTAGATAGCCTATGTCGCTCATGGCGCCCCTTCCACCATGCTGCGCATGGTCCCCCTCCCCCGTGTCGCACGGGGGAGGCTTCTAGGGAATCGCTGATAAAATGAAGTCCGTCAGATTGGCGTAGATTTTTCGTCCGAACAAGGAGGCAAACCGGACGCATAGCCAAAGCTATGTGGAGGATTTGCCGACACGGTGCGGGCAAAAAAGATGCGTCAAGATGGCGCGGCTGAATTTATCAGTGCTTCCCTAGGTAGGTCGCCCCCTCAGCAAATCCTTGGCACAAGCTCCCCAAGCGGAAGATCGACCACGCGGATGCCGCCGAGCGCGGTGCGGATGCCGACCGATCCCGGTGCCTCCGCCGTTGTGTACCCAATGACGCACGCCGAGCGCCCGTAGGGCTCTGCGTGCATCACCTCAAGCACGCGTGCCGTGTCCTCGGGCGGCACAAATGCAAGCAGTTTGCCCTCGTTCGCAAGCGTCAGCGGGTCGAAGCCGAGGAGGTCGCAGACGCCCTGCACGGCGGGATGTACGGGGATCGCCCCCTCTTCGAGGAGGATGCCGACCTTTGCCGCCGCCGCGAGTTCGTTCAGTGACGCCGCCACGCCGCCGCGCGTCGGATCGCGCAGCACGGCAATCGAGGGCGCTGCCGCAAGCATTGCCGCCGTCATATGGCAGAGGGGGGCACTGTCGCTCATGATCTCGGGCGGGAGAGTGAGTCCATGCCGCGCCGCCATGACCGTCGCTGCATGGTCGCCGAGCGTGCCCGATACGATGATGTCCATGCCCGGTTTGATATTCGCGGGCGCGATGTCCACGCCCTCAATCATCTCGCCCACGCCCGCCGTATTGATATAGATGCCGTCACCGCAGCCACGCGGCACGACCTTCGTATCGCCCGTCACGATGAGAACGCCCGCCTCCTCCGCCGCCGTGCGGATGTCGCGCACAATGCGGCGCAGCGCCCGGATGGGAAAGCCCTCCTCGAGGATGACGGCAAGCGAGAGCCAGCGCGGCACTGCCCCCGTCATCGCGAGGTCGTTGACCGTCCCGCAGACGGCGAGCCGCCCGATGCTCCCGCCCGGGAAGAAATGCGGCTGCACGACGTAGGAGTCCGTCGTAAATGCCGCGCGTCCCGTAATCGGCAGGACAGCGCCGTCATGCAGCGTATTGAGAATCCTGTTGCCCAGCTCCGGCAGCACGATCTCCTCCATCAGCGCGTGACTCATCTGCCCGCCCGCCCCGTGCGCGAGCGTAACGACCTCATGCTCCATAGCGGAACCTCCCTCCCCCGTATTTATACCATGCGGCGCATGTCCCCTCAACGGACACCATGCACGGCCCTACGGCGTGCTCGGGGACGCAGGCCTTGCCAAAAAGATTGCAGTCACGCGGTACAATCGCCCCGCGCAGCACCTCGCCGCAGCGGCAGCCGTGCCGCCCATCGCCCACAACACCGACAGAGAGCGGACGCACGCGCGCAAAGTCAAATGCTGCGTATTCCTCGCGCATGAGGAGCCCCGAGGCGGGAATCTCACCCAGCCCGCGCCAGCGCACCGACGCAGGTTCATAGACACGCTCGATTGCCGCGCGCGCCACAGGATTGCCCGCAGGGCGCACAACCGTCTCGTAGGCGTTCTCGATGCGTGCCTCCCCCGCCCCGATCTGACGCACGAGCAGCGCGATTGCGCGCAGAATCTCGAGCGGCTCGAACCCGCCCACAACCCCCGGCAAAGAATAGTCCCGCGCAAGAAACGCAAACGTCTCCGTACCTGTCACGACTGCAACGTGCCCCGGCAGGAGGAAGCCGTCAACATGCGTCTCCCCGCCATCGAGGAGCGCGCGCATAACGGGTGGCACGAGCTTCTGCGCCGAGAGCAGGAAGAAGTTCCGAATCCCCTGCTTCTTAGCCGCAAGCACCGCCGCCGCCTCGGTCGGTGCCGTCGTCTCGAAGCCCACAGCGAGGAAGACCACATTTTTCGTTGGATTTTCCGCCGCCACCGTGAGTGCGTCGAGCGGCGAGTAGACGATGCGGACATCCGCGCCCGCTGCCTGTGCTGCGGCGAGACTTGAATGCGTCCCCGGCACCTTCAGCATATCGCCGAACGTCGTGATGATGACATCCTCCATCCCCGCGTACGCAATCGCTGCGTCGATGTAGTCGTCCGCCGTCACGCAGACGGGGCAGCCGGGCCCCGAGACAAGCTCCACCCCCTCGGGAAGAATCTGCCTGAGACCCGCGCGGAAGATGGCAACTGTGTGCGTGCCGCAGACCTCCATGAGGCGAATCTTCTGCCCATGTGCCGCGACGATGTCCCGCAGCTGTGCGATGATCTGTGCCGCCGCGCCCTGCGTATCCTGCGCGCTCCTCATGGGATGCTCTCCACCGTGCGCGGCGCACCGCGCATCTCCGCACGCAGCGCCTCGATGCGCTCCGCCTCGTCCGCCGCAACGATCTGCATCGCAAAGCCCGCGTGGACGAGCACATAGTCGCCCACCGTCGCCTCGGGCAACAGCATGAGACTTGCCGCGCGGCGCACCCCGCTCACCTCCACCGATGCAAGCTGATCCTGTATCTCAACGACTTTCGCCGGAACTGCCAAACACATATTTTCTCCTTTATTTGAAC
>NZ_CP016201.1:971321-972413 GCF_001683335.1 Selenomonas sp. oral taxon 126 | reverse complement strand
CGCACCCCGCTCACCACCACCGATGCAAGCTGATCCTGTATCGCAACGACTTTCGACGGAACTGCCAAACACATATTTTCTCCTTTATTTGACCTCCATCAATGGGATATATCGTGCTTATGAGCTTCCCCCGCCAGTGCGGGGGAAGTGCCGAGCAAAGCGAGGCGATAGGGGCGCCAGTGGCTCATGCACATTTCTCACGATAGATAACCCGCACCGTCCAAAGCGCCCCTTCCACCGCTCACGCGGTCCCCCTCCCCCGTTTCGACGGGGGAGGCTTTGCATTACAGCACTCAGATCCTCGCTCACATTCCCATCCGCGCCAGTGCCACCGCCGCCTGCCCGTATGCAATCCCGCCGTCGTTCGGCGGGGCGGCGTGCGGCAGTAGTACGCGGAAGTCTCTGAGGCGCGCAAGCATCTCCTCAAGGAGGAGCGCGTTCTGGAACACGCCGCCCGAGAGCGCGACCGTCCGCAGCCCCGTGCGCGCAGCGAGCAAATCCAGCACCTCTGCGACCGCCGCCGCCATCGTCACATGGAAGTCGAGCGCACGCGCCGCACGCTCCTCCTCCGAGAGGCTCTCCACCCCGTCCGCAAGCGCCGCAAGCACGGGCATAAAGTCAATCGTCAGCGGCGCATGCTCCCGCTCCAACACATACGGCAGCACAACGCCCGATCTCCGTGCGCGCCGCGCACAGAGTTCCAGTCCGATTGCCGCCTGTCCCTCGTACACATTTACGCGGCAAATGTCGAGCAGTGCCGCCGCCGCATCGAAGAGCCGCCCCACGCTCGACGTGAGCGGGGCATTGACCCCCGCCGCCGTCGCCTGCACGAGCAGCTGCCAACCTGCGGGAATCTCCTCCATAAATTTCGGCGCGCGCAGGGCAATCTCCTCCCCGTACATCGTGTGGAGCACCCGGAGCGCAAGCCGCCACGGCTCTTTTGCCGCGCGGTCGCCGCCCGGCAGGGGGATGTACGCAAAATGCGCGAGCCGCTCGTAGTCCGCCATATCCGCCGCAAGGAACTCCCCCCCCCACGAAGCCCCATCCGCCCCGTAGCCCGTCCCGTCGAGCGCAACGCCGAGGACACGCGCC
>NZ_CP016201.1:957826-971296 GCF_001683335.1 Selenomonas sp. oral taxon 126 | reverse complement strand
CGCGAGCCGCTCGTAGTCCGCCATATCCGCCGCAAGGAACTCCCCCCCCCACGAAGCCCCATCCGCCCCGTAGCCCGTCCCGTCGAGCGCAACGCCGAGGACACGCGCCCGCACATCGTGCTCGGCGAGCACCGCCGCAATATGCGCATGATGATGCTGCACAGAGACGAGCGGCAGCCCCTCGCGCGCCGCACGCGTCCGCATATACTGCGTCGAGAGATAGGCGGGATGGAGGTCGGCGGCGAGCAGCGCGGGACGCACCTCGAAAAAGTGCTCATAATGCGCAATCGTCTCCTCGTAAGAGCAGAGCACGGCGTGCTCCATGAGATCACCGATGTGCTCGCTCAGAAAAGCCTCCCACCCGCGCGTCAGGCAAAAGGTATTCTTCAGCTCCGCCCCGCCCGCAAGTACCGATGTCCCCCCATCAAAGGGCAGAGCAAGCGGCGTCGGTGCAAAGCCACGGCTACGGCGCACAATCTGCCGCCCGCCCGCCGTCATGCGCAGGACGGAGTCGTCCACGCGATGTACGATCTCCCGATTGTGCACGAGAATCGCGTCCACAATCCCCGCAAGTCCATGCACGGCAATGTCATCCTCATAGATAATCGGCTCCCCGCTGAGATTTGCGCTCGTCATCACCCAGAGATCGGCAGAATCAAGCAGGAGGAGATGGACGGGCGCATATGGCAGGAGCACGCCGAGGTAGGCGTTCCCCGGCGCGACCTCCTCTGCCGCCGCATCCAAAGCGTCAACGCGCCGACGCAGGAGGACAATCGGCGCGGCAGGTGATGTGAGCCAGCGCTCCTCCTCCGCCGACACCGTGCAGAGCCCCCGCACCGTCTCCATGCTGCCCGCCATCACGGCAAGCGCCTTTGCCTCGCGCCGCTTGCGCCGTCTGAGGCGCGTCACCGCCGCCTCGCTCCGCGCATCGCACGCGAGATGATAGCCTCCGATGCCCTTGACGGCGAGGATGCCGCCGTCCGCAACCACCTGCCGTGCCGCCACGAGCGCATCGCCCGCCGCCTCCTCCCCATCGACAATCAGACGATAGGAGGGACCGCAGACGGCGCACGCATTCGGCTGCGCGTGAAAGCGGCGGTCGGCAGGGTCGTCATACTCCCTTTGACATGCGGGGCACATCTGAAACGGCGCCATTGAGGTCAGCGGGCGGTCATAGGGCACACCGCGAATGATGGAGTAGCGCGGCCCGCAGTTCGTACAGTTCGTAAAGGCGTAGCCGTGCCGCCGATCTGCGGCGGAGAGAATCTCACGCCGACAGTCCGCGCAGACGGCGAGATCGGGCGAGACGAGCGTGCGCGCCGCCGCCCCCTGCGGGCTTTCGAGAATGCGAAAGTCCTCCTCGCCCTGCGGCACAACATCTGTGAACGTGACCGCCGTCACGGATGCGGCAAGCGGCGCCTCACGACGCAGGGCATCCGCAAATGCGTCGAGTGCCGCCGCCGTGCCCTCCGCCTCGATCCCGACACCTGCGCTGTCATTCAGCACCCAGCCGCCAAGACCGTATTGCACTGCGAGCCGATAGACAAAGGGACGAAATCCCACCCCCTGCACAATCCCTGAGACACGAAAGGCGCGCCTTTCCCGCGCGCCCCCGCTTGCGGGGCTCTGCCCCGGCGTCGTATGTCCGCAATCTGTCATGCCGTCTTCCTGCGCCGCACGCTGCGCTCCTTCGGAATGACGCCGAAGCGCACGAGCTCCTCCACCGCGCGATGCGCAAAGTGCGGCAGTGCCGCCGCCATCTCGGGACTGAGCGCCAGCCCCGCCGTCAGCTCATAGGGCTGCATGCCGAGCACGACGACGTTTGGAATTGCACGCCCCGTCACTGTCAGCCACGCGAGCACATCCTGAATCCCGATCTCGTGCGAGGACATCTTTTCCTGAAAATGCGCCATCACCGCATCGTTTTCAAAGCGGTAGACCGTCCCCGGTGCCGCATCGCCCGCGACAGCGTCGAGGATGAGCAGCTTCTCCGTGCCCGTGACGAAATGCAGCAGCTCGGGGCCGAGCGTCCCGCCATCGAGCAGGCGTACCTCCTGCGGAAAGGAGTAGTGCTCCTCCAGATACTCCATCGCGCGCACGCCGAAGCCCTCATCACGCAGGATGATATTGCCGATCCCGAGCACCGTCACGGGTGCGACGGGAACAATCTCGTCATAGATGCTCTTCATTGCCGCTCTCCTTCCTGCGTTTCTTCTCCGCGACCTCGGCGCGCAGCCAGTCGTACCACGCCGTCAGTCCCTCGCCTGTGCGGCACGAGACCGCAAGGACGGGGACGCCGGGATGCAGCGCCGTGATATCCGCGCGCGCCGCCTCCATATCGAAATTCGTATAGGGCAGAATGTCCACCTTGTTCAGCAGCGCGACCGCCGACTCCTTGAAGATCAGCGGGTATTTCAGCGGCTTGTCGTCGCCCTCCGTGATGCTGAGTGCGACCGCCTTCGCGTCCTCACCGAGCGCGAACTCGGCGGGGCAGACGAGGTTGCCCACGTTCTCGATCACGATGAGGTCGAGCGCCGTGAGATCGAGCTTTGCGAGAGCCGCCGCGACCATCGCCGCATCCAGATGACAGCCCCCGCTCGTGTTGATCTGCACAACGGGCGCACCGCAGCGCTCGATGCGTGCCGCGTCCTTCGTCGTGAAGAGGTCGCCCTCAATGACCGCCATGCGCAGCCCCCCGCCGAGCGCCGTAAGCGTCTGCTCGAGCAGCGAGGTCTTGCCGCAGCCGGGCGAGCCGAGGAGGTTCAGCGCATAGATGCCATGCCGTGCAAAGAGCGCCGCGTTCTCCGCCGCCGCCGCCTCGTTTTTCCCGAGGATGTCCGCCTTTACTACTACCTTCATATCCTATTCCATCTCTATATAGTCCACGCGCATCTCGCGCCCGCCGATGATCTCCATGCCGCCGCCGCAGTCGGGGCAGAGGTAGTCCGAGGGTCTCATGTGCCGCTCTCTGCCGCAGTCATGACAGCGCCCCGTCAGGAGAATGCGCTCCCATGTGAGTGCGGCATTCTCTGCAATCGTCCCGCGCTGCACGGAGGAGAACGCAAGGGAAAGCGCCTCCGTCTCCACCCCCGAGAGTTCCCCGAGGAGGAGATGGATGCGCTCGATCCGCTGCGCCGCATGCGTGCGCGCATGAGAGAGGGCAATATCGAGGATGCCCTCGGCAATCGCCATCTCGTGCATATTAGAGCTGCGCCGTGAGCCCGTGCGCGGCAAAGGTACTGATGAGCTGTGTCATCTTCGTCTTTGCCGGGTCATAGTCGACCGTCGTCTCGCCGTCATGCGTATGAATATGCACGTAGAGGACGCCCGGGAGACCGAGGAGCGCCTTCTCCACAGCGGCGGCATTCTCCTCCGTATAGCCCTTCACAAAAAACTGCAAATGCGTCGTGCTCTCTGCGAGCCCGCAGCCACATTCTTTACACATAGTTTACTCCTTGTAGATACAATTATATTTTTTCGTGAGAATATCCCACGCCGTTCAAGGCGCCCCTACCACCGCAAGCGGTCCCCCTCCCCCGTTTCGACGGGGGAGGCTTGGGGACACAGCATTTTAGCTTCCCCTACTCCACATCCCTCGCATCAACAGGCGTGTGGCGCAGCAGCTTCGAGCCTGCGAACATACTTGAGACCTCCGCCTCACCCTCCATGAACTCCGCACGGACGACGAGGTAGAAATGCCCAATCGCGAACAGCATGATCGCCCACGCTGCATAGTGATGCACGAAATGCGACATGAACTCGTTCCCGAGGACATGGTTCACCCAACCGAACAGGATGCCGCCAATCGCCGACGGCTCTGTCATGTAGTACATGGCAAAGCCCGTCAGCACCTCGACCGCCACCATCACATACAGCCCTGCGTATGCTGCGCGCGCCAGAGGGTTGCGCAGGAAGGGGCGATGAGACGTGCGCAGGAAAATGTAGTGCTGCACAACTTCCCACGCATCCAGATAGTACTGCTTTTTCCAGAAATGCGGGAAAAGGCGGTCGCCGCGATTGATGATAAAGCCGTAGATGCGCCCGATGAAGCCCGCACAGAACGCAAACGCCGCAACGAAGTGGATGTTGCGCACGAGATTCATGAGGAGCGGCGTATTCGTCGGCTCGGAGGCGAGGATCACGGGCGGCTTCGTGATGAGAAAGCCCGTGATAAAGAGCACGATGATCGCAATGACCATCAGCCAGTGAAAGATGCGCAGAAAGGGACTGAAGAGGTAATACTCCTGCCGCTGTTCTTTTTTCATGCGGATCGCCCCCTATTCGTCCACGCGCACGCCGGCGTAGGGGTCGGTCGTGACGACGCGGATCTTCTCCCCCTTCGCGTTGAAGAGGTGGGTCGAGCACGCCATGCACGGGTCGAACGAGCGCACCGCCTTCACGATCTCGAGCGGCTTGTCCGCAATCTTCACGGGCGTATCCATCATCGACATCTCGTATGCGCCGTGTCCTGCCGCATCATCGCGCGGGCAGGCGTTCCACGTCGTCGGCACAACCGCCTGATAGTTCGCCACCTTGCCGTCCTTGATGACGACCCAGTGACTGAGCGCACCGCGCGGTGCCTCGTAGAAGCCGACGCCCTTTGCCTCCTTCGGCCAGGTCGAGGGATCCCACTTGTCGTTGTTCACCACGCGCGTGTCGCCGCTCTTGATGTTCGCAACGAGCTTGTCAAAGAAGAACTTGCTGATCTCCGCCTGCAGCTGCGCATCGAGTGCGCGCGCCGCCGTACGGCCGACCGTCGAGGGCAGCCATGCCTCGGGCGGTACGCCGAGCACCTTCGTCACGGCGTCGATCTGATCGACGATCATCTGCTCTGCCCACGTGAGGTCGCCGAGCAGCCCCTGCTTTGCCTTCGTATAGAGAACGATGTAGCGCGCGAGCGGACCGACCTCGCAGAGCTTGCCGCGCCATTTCGGCGTCTTGAGCCACGAGTATTTGCCCTGCTCGTTCAGAGCCTTCCACTCCGTCTTCGTGCCTTCCTTCGGCTCCGTGTAGTGCGGCTTCGTCTCGCCCTCCCACGGATGCAGCCCCTTGCTGTCGCCGCCGCTGTACTCGTACCAGCCGTGCTCGACGCTCTCGCTGATGACCTCGGGATCGGAGACATCCTCCATCTTAAAATCATAGACCTTCGCCTGCATGACGCCGCCCGCAAAGTTCTCCACGACGCCGTTGCAGCGCACGAGCAGATCCTTGAAGAAGTCGCCGTTCGTCGCGCCGGAGAACGGCTCCACGGGGAACATCCCGAAGCCGAGCACGCGCTCCTTCGCGAGACCCCCGCCCGAGACATAGCCCTTCTGCACATAGAGATGCCCGATGGCGAGCACATCCGGCAGATAGTAGTCGTTCATCATGTGGCGCGCGGACTGGATCGAGCGGTCGACGATCGCGAGGCGTGCCGTATTGATCGGGGCGTTGCCGTCCTCCATCGAGATGGAGCAGGGCATGCCGCCGAGGCAGTAGTGCGGATGCGGGTTCTTGCCGCCGAAGACGACGTGCGGCACGACGAGATCGCGCTGCTTGTCCAGCATCTCGAGGTAGTGCGAAATCGCCATGAGATGCACCTCGGGCGGCAGCATCTGATAGTCCGGATGATCCCACCACTGCGCGGAGAAAATGCCGAGCTGGCCGCTCTCCACAATCTTCTGCACCTTCGCCTTGATCGCCGCATAGTACTCGGGATTCGAGACGGGCACGTCGTGCGGATACGCCTCGGTCTCAAGCCCCGCGGGGCCACGGAACGGCAGCCGATAGGTCGCGAGCACCGTGTTCTGGAGCGCTGCCGTCGCCGCAGGATCGGCTTTCAGTGCCTCGAGAGGGCTGACCCAGTCGAGCGCGTGCAGATGGTAGAAATGGATGATATGATCCTGATGTCCAAGGCACGCCGCGATGATGTTGCGGATATAGTGTGCGTTCTTCGGGATCGTGATGCCGAATGCATCCTCCACGGCGCGCAGACAGCCCAGTGCGTGGGACGACGTGCAGACGCCGCAGATGCGCTGGATGTACGCCCACGCATCGCGCGGATCGCGGTCGTTCATGACGAGCTCGAGCCCGCGCCACGCGGTTCCGGAGGAGATGGCATCCGTAACCTTGCCCGTCGCCTCGTCCACCTGGATCTCGACGCGCAGATGTCCCTCAATGCGGGTGATCGGATCGACTACTACGTGTTTCATTCATGCACCTGCTTTCCCTCTTGCTCCAGCTGCTTCTCGTGGCATTTCTTCTGCACGAGGCTCGCGCCCGCGTGCGCCGCAACACCGACCGCCGTCGCGACGGCAAGGCCTGCGCCGACCATGTCGACATCGATGCCGTCATACTCAGGCAGACGTCGCGAAAAAGGTGCATCGTCCCAGAAGTTTGCATTGCTGCAGCCGATACAGGGTGCACCGGACTGGATTGGATAGGACATGCCCTGATACCAGCGCAGATTGCCACAGGAGTTGTAGGTCTCGGGTCCTCTGCACCCGAGATGATAGAGGCACCAGCCCGCCTTTGCGCCCGCATCGTCGAAGCGGTCGGCAAACATGCCTGCGTCGAAGAAGGGACGGCGGTAGCAGGTATCGTGAATGCGGTTGCCGTAGAACTGACGCGGACGCCCCTCCGCATCGAGTGGGGGCAGCGTGCCGAAGAGTGCGACGTGCATGACGACGCCCGTCATGACCTCGGCGATCGGCGGGCAACCGGGCACAGCAATATAGGGCTTCGCGCCGATGAAGGCGCGGATGCCCTTGGACTCGGTTGGATTCGGCGCTGCAGCCTGAATGCCGCCCGCCGTCGCGCACGTGCCGTAGGCGATGACCGCCTTTGCCCCCTCGGCGACACGCCTCAGCGTATGCGAGAAGGGATGCCCGCCCGACATGCAGGTATACTCGTGCGCGCCCGACGCGACCGCGCCCTCGACCGCGAGAATGTACTCCCCGTGGTACTTTTTGATCGTGGTCTCGAGGTGCTCCTCGAACGGCTCACCGCAGCCCGCACTCAGAACATGGCTGTACTCGAGCGCGATGCTGTTCAGCACCAGATCGGATGCAAGCGGCGCACCCGAGCGGATGAAGGACTCATCGCAGCCCGTGCACTCGTGCCCATGCAGCCAGATCACGACCGGCAGCGGCTTCGTCTCTGCCGCCTCGACGACCTTCGTCATCATGTCCGTGCTGAGTCCCATCAGCGAGGTGAGCGTCACGCAGCCCTTGAGGAAACTGCGCCGACTCATGCCCTTCGCGAGATAGGCCTCCCACAAGCTCTCCCTCTTACTCACATGAATCCTCCTAACAAATACACAGGCGTCCTTTTGGGCGCTTTATTGAGAATAATTA
The DNA here is from genome assembly GCF_001683335.1 of Selenomonas sp. oral taxon 126. Lineage (GTDB taxonomy): Bacteria > Bacillota > Negativicutes > Selenomonadales > Selenomonadaceae > Centipeda. The sequence continues at coordinate 963,962 of NZ_CP016201.1, read as the reverse complement.
CTTCTTTTTCCCAAAAAAATATTTATCATTATACACCCTATCGGGTGAAAAAGATATACAATTTTCTCTATTCGCGAAACTAATTTTATGTTCGCCTCTTGCACGCAAAAAAGACTGTCCCCCGCACCAAAGGTACGACGAACAGCCCTCAAAATCGTCATGTAATAGAGCGCACCGAAAAGACACCGCGCCTGACTCTGCGATTGGCAATTCTGTCGCTTCCTTTTCAATGGGGAGGCTCTGCCTCCGAGGGGAAGGCTCCCGCATTTCTGCGTGAACCCTGTGCGCGTCTTGCGTGTGATCGCTCAGCGCAGGCGCGATATCATAGGCAACCGTCTGCCCTTAGACATCTTTGCTCGGAAACGTGGAAGACGTCTGCAAAACACCCTCCCGCATATTTAATTGTGCATTAATTCTAACAGGAATTTTGCACCCTGTCAATATGCGACATTTATTCTCAGGATATCATCAGTTTATTTCTTGTATTTCAGCTTCTTCGCCGCCTTCTTCACGGCATCGCGCTCCTTCTCCGCCATGGTGTGCGGGCGGATCTCGGCGGCGTGTCCGTCGCGGTCGCCGTCCGTGATGACCGTGTTCTCGCCGTCAAAGGCGATGATCTCATAGGTGCGGATCGTGTTCTTTTTGAGATCCAGCACGCGCCGTTGGAGGGTGTAGGCGAGTTTTTCATACGCATCGTCGTGCATGGCCTTGATGAACTGCGCGCGCCCAAAGTCGTTGTAGAGGATGAGCTGCCAGTAGGAAATCGTGCCGTCCTCGTTCCGCTGCATCATCGAGCGGTCGAAGAACCAGCCGCGCCGCTCGTCGCCCTCGATGAAGACCCAGTCGCCGCCCTTGAGCGTCACGGCGCCGATCGCGGTCAAATCGCCGTATGCGCCTGCGTCATAGGAGGCATCAACATTCGCCAAAAGCGGCTCATCCGTACCGTAGCCATGTCCCATTTCCTCGGCGGCAGGCTCCTGCTTTATGTCCGCGGTATTCGCATCGCCAGCCTCATAGGGCATGGGGATGATCTTGCCGTTCTCATCGCGCACATCGAGAGACTCATCGCCGAGCTCGTCCATCTCCTCGTCGAGGGCGGACTCCTCTTGTGCGGGCGCAGGTGTCTCCGCCTTCGCCTCTGCGGCGGCGGGCGCGTGCCCCTCCTCCGCCGTCATCACCTCATGGATGTCCTTCTTCTCCGCACTCTCCCCATAGGCGGGGAGGAGGAAAATACCTGCGGCAAGCAGGAAATGAATTGCTTTCATTGTGTTCCTTCCTTATAAATACCCTGCGGGGTTGACAGGCTGACCATTGACGCGCACCTCGTAGTGGAGATGGGGACCCGTGGAGTAGCCCGTGGAGCCGACGTAGGCGATCACCTGTCCGCGCCGCACCGTCTGCCCCGGCGTCACAGCGACAGCGGAGGCGTGCCCGTAGCGCGTCATGATCCCATCGCCGTGGTCGATATCGACCATGTTGCCGTAGCCACTGCCGTCCCAGCCCGCCGCTGTTACAACGCCGTCTGCGGTTGCGACGATGGGCGTGCCCGTCTCGGCGGCGATGTCGATGCCCTGATGGAACTCCGTGCCGTTAAAGCGCAGGCCGTAGGGCGAGCTGACGTAGCCCGATGTCGGCCAAATGGAGGGCACGGTATGCGCTCCGTCATCCGATGCGTAGGCACCCGCCCCCGGGAAGTTCGCACGCATCGTCTGCGCGAGCAGATCAAGCGAGGAGCGGCGTGCGATCATACGTGCCTCAATCATCTCAAGCGCCTCACCGAGCTCCGCCGTCGTGAGATCATGCGGCGCACCGCCCGTGGACGCTGCCGGCTGCTCCTGCACGGGTGTCACCGCGTCCGCTGCGGCGGGCGGTGCACCGACGAGGGCGCGCAGTCCGTCCTCGGAGCGGTGAAGGTTGTCGAGATCCTGCTGAAGCGCAGCCGCCTTTTTCGACACCTGCAGGATCTGCTCCTGCTGAATGCGGTTCGCCTCGCGCAGCTGTGCCGTCTCCGCCTCATGCACCTGTCCGTTCATGAGTGTGTAGATGGAGAGCACGGATGCCGCAGCGAGGACAGCGATCGCTGCTCCTGCCCCGACGGCGATCATGCGTAGCGAGCCGAGGGAGAGCTTCACCGTGCGTGTCACGTCTTCCTCATTGTCGATGAATTGGATTTTATAGCGTTTTTGCTGTTCTTCGTTCAAGTTCTTCTCCTGTATGATGGTTGATTTCTGCTTCCCTATCCTATCCGAAAAAAATGAAAACCTGCTGAGTGCCAGCAGGTTTTTACTTTCTGGTTCTATGATGACTGTTACGGAATACCCCCGTGCGCACTCCACGCAAACGCTTAGTTACGCAAGCGGTCGGACACTTATCTGCCTAAATACCTGCGGACTTCTTAAACGCGCGCTGCGCGCTTGGACGAAAGAAATCCGCAGGGGGCAGAACGTGTCCTCGTTTCCGCTTGCTCCACTAGGGTTTGCTTAGGAGCATCGCACGGGTCGGTTTCCAATGTTCCGTAACAGATGTCAAAGAACCTACTTTTCAATACTGAATCGGCAACGGCTGTGCCATCGCCTCCCGCAACACGCCCTTTTCCTCGTCCGTGAGCGGGTACTCCGAGGAGCCGTTCTTGATCGGCTTGATGTAGCTGCGCGAGTCCGCACGCGCAAAGATGCTCGAGAAGATGACGCCGTCGTTGTTCGCGTCGAGCATGGCGACAGCATAGCTGAGGTCGCCGCCCATGTCCTCAAATGCACGGAAGCGCACCATGGCAGTGCGGACGAGGGTTTTGCGGAGAAATTGACGGATGAGTTCGTTTTCCTCAAGGATGTGCGCATTCGTCGCGGCGACCTGCTCGACCTCGTGGATGTGCTGTATGAGCATGCCCTCGATGTCTTCGGTCTCCGAGCCGCGCATCATCTCGCGGTAGCGCGCCCGCATGGTCGAGAGGCGCACCATCGTGTAGACGACGAGGATCAACAGTACCAGAATCAGCAGCATGGAGGCGAGCAGAAGCGCCGCCTCATGTGATGCAATATAGCTAACAAGATTGTTCAGAAACAATGCTTTTTCCCTTCTTCCCTACGTTTCTCGGCAGTTTTAGAATTACTCCCTGCGTATTCCACGGCTATATTCACACGGTGAAGCCCTGTGTGGAGATGGCACGCAGCGCCGCGCGCTTGTCCTCCTTCGCCGCGCCGTCCGTGCCCATGAGCAGTCCCAGCAGGCGCTCGAGGTCATCCGCAGAGAAATAGCTGATCTCGAGGCGTCCCTTGCCCTGCTCACGCCCCTCTTGTATGCGGACTTTCGTCCCAAGGCTGCGTGTGAGACGTTCCTCTGCCTCGCGCACGAAGATGTCCGGGGTGCGTTTGGGCGGAGCGGATTCTGCCGCCTTTTTAAGAGCGTTCGGATCTTTGACGAGACGCTTCACAAGTGCCTCCGCACCGCGCGCCGAGAGCTCGTGCTCCTGGATGTACTCCGCCGCCTCGCGTTGGAGTGCCGCACTGCCGAGGGTGAGGAGGGGGCGCACCTGCCCCATCGTAAGGACACCGTTTGCGACAAATGCCTGTACCTCGTCGGCGAGACGCAGGAGGCGGACGCTGTTCGCAATCGCCGAGCGACTGCGTGCGACACGTCGTGCGAGCTCCTCCTGCGAGAGGCGGAACTCCGTGAGGAGGCGTTCGTAGGCGTGCGCCTCCTCGATGGGGTTCAGATCCTCGCGCTGGATGTTCTCGATGAGTGCCATCTCCGCCAGCTCCGCGTCGGATGCCGTGCGAAAGACGACGGGGACGGTCGTGAGTCCCGCGAGGCGTGCCGCGCGCAGGCGGCGCTCGCCCGCGATGAGCTCGTATTTCCCGCCGCCAATATCGCGCACAGAGAGGGGCTGAAGAATGCCATGGCGCACAATGGATTCGCGCAGTTCCTCGAGTGCAGCTTCATCGAATTCACGGCGCGGCTGGAAGCGGTTCGGGACGATTGCATCCACGGGCAGCTCTGCGGGTTTTCCCGTCTGTGCCGCAGGTTCCACCGTCTCCGGAGGGACGGGCTGTTCTGCCGGTTTTGGCGCGCCCGCAAGGGCGTTTTTCCCAAGTCCAAGCGCACCGAGCCCGCGCCCGAGTCCGCCTGTCTTAGCTTTCTTCACGCTTCATGACCTCCCTTGCCAGTGCGATATAGCTCTCTGCGCCGCGCGACGTGATATCATAGGAGGTGATCGGCTGCCCGAAGGACGGTGCCTCCGAGAGGCGCACGTTGCGCGGAATCAGGGTCTCGTAGAGCGCCGCGCCAAAGACATTTTTCACCTCATCGACGACCTGCGTCGCAATGCGCGTGCGGCTGTCGTACATGGTCATGACAACCCCCTGCACAGTGAGCGCAGGGTTTGCACTCTCCTGCACGAGGCCGATCGTGTTCATCAGCTGTGCCACGCCCTCGAGTGCGTAGAACTCGCACTGGATCGGGATGAGGACGGCGTGCGCCGCCGCGAGTGCGTTCAGCGTGAGGAAGCCGAGGGAGGGCGGGCAGTCGATGAAGATGTAGTCGTAGTCGTGCTCCACCACGGTGAGCGCGTCCCTGAGGCGCGTCTCCCGCCGCTCCATCCCCGCCAGTTCCACCTCCGCCCCCGCGAGCTCGACGCTGGCGGGCAGGACATCCACGCGGTAGTCCGATGTAACGATGGACTCCCGCAGACTGCGCCCCTCGATCAGGACGCGATAGGTCGTGGACATGAGCATATTCTTGTCGATGCCGAAGCCGCTCGTTGCGTTCCCCTGCGGGTCGATGTCAACGAGCAGGACGCGGCGCTTTGCGCGTGCGACAGCGGCGGCGAGGTTGACGGCTGTGGTCGTCTTGCCGACGCCGCCCTTCTGGCTGGCAATCGCTATGATCTTTGCCACGGGATCATCCTTTCTGCGGGCGTTGGAAGGTGTAAAAATGAAGAAATCTTGCTTTCCCCATCCGAGACGGAGGAGGCTTTGGATTACGGAATATCAGCTTCCCCCGTCGCTACGGGGGAAGTGGCGAACGCAGTGAGCCGATAGGGGCGCCAGCAGCCTATACGCATTTTTGACAATAGAAAGCCTATATGCCCAAAGCGCCCCTTCCACCGCTTGCTGACCTGTCCAAGAAGCAAGCCCATAGGGCGCAGCTGATTGGGAAACAGGTCGTATGCGAAAACGTCCCAAGAACACGAGCGTTAGCGACGTGTGATTGGTTGACGTTGACCGCTCGCGGTTCCCCTCCCCCGTGCCGCACGGGGAAGGCTTTGGATTACGGCATATTAGCTTCCCCCGGCACAGTGGAGAAGGTCCATAGTCTACCAAACAGGAAACAGAACAGCTCTCAGAACAGCACCTTTGCGAGGTGGAGGTAGTCGGAGTCGAGCTTCTTCTTGTTGTTCACGGCATCGTAGAGGTTGACGGAGACAACATGCCCCTTGCTGTAGCCAAAGACAACGCCCGAGAGCCCCGAGATAAGTGCAAGCGCCGCCTGCTCGCCAAGCTGACTTGCGCGCACACGGTCGATCACCGTCGGTGAACCGCCGCGCTGGATGTGTCCGAGGACGGAGACACGCGTCTCGATATCCGTATTCTTTGCGATGTAGTCGCAGACCTCCTGCCCGCTTGCCGCACCCTCGGCGACAACAATGAGGATATAGCGTTTCCCGCGGTCATAGGCTTTCATCAGATCCTCAGTGATCTGTGCGAGGTCATACTCCTCCTCGGGCACGAGGATGTACTCCGCACCGCCCGAGATGCCCGCAACGAGTGCAAGCCAGCCGCAGTTGCGCCCCATGACCTCGAGGACGATGACGCGGCGATGCGCCGATGCCGTATCACGCAGTTTGTTGATGGCGTCGATGATCGTGTTCGCCGCTGTGTCGCAGCCAATCGTATAGTCCATACCCCAGACATCGTTGTCGATCGTGCCCGGCAGGCCGACGATGGGGAAGCCGTACTCCTCCGAAAGCAGCTGTGCGCCGCGCAGGGAACCGTCTCCGCCAATCACGCAGAGTCCCTCGATGCCGCGCTTGATGAGGTTCTCATGTCCGAGGCGGCGTCCCTCGGGCGTCTGCCAGCGCTTGCAGCGCGCCGTGCCGAGGAATGTACCGCCGCGCTGGATGATGTCGCCCACATCCTTG
>NZ_CP016201.1:913571-957801 GCF_001683335.1 Selenomonas sp. oral taxon 126 | reverse complement strand
GCGCAGATTCTCCTCGAGCAGCCCGTGATAGCCGTCGTTGATCCCCCAGACCTTCACGCCCTCATAGAGCGCCGTGCGTGCAACCGCGCGCGCCGCTGCATTCATCCCCGGGCTGTCTCCCCCGCTCGTCATGATTGCAATACTCTTTAACACGACTCTTCCTCCCCTACCCTTTTGTATATACGCACAAAAAATGCGCATCCATATTCACTGAACTCTCTTCATCATAGCACAAATGACAAAAAAAATCCCCTCTTTTTTGAGGGGATGGTGAAGAAAATGTTTGTTTCACGTGAAACACCTACGGCACTATCGTGCAGGAACACCATTGTGATAGAGTTCATTGCACGAGAGATCGATCTCATCGTTCCAACTGATTCCATAGCCCCCCGCATCTACCTTGACCTGTTCAAACAGACCTTTTGTCGATTGAAGCATTTCAAACGGCTTCCACTTGCGAAAGAGTGGTGCAACAGCGTATAATTTCGTCTCCCCGTTCATAAAGGAAACAAGCAACTCATAGTTCGAACAAGGCTTTACATCGCGTACCTTATAAAACATGAAACACACTCCCTTCACAGTTTATGAAAGCGGCGGCAACTGGACAAACTCCTGCGTATTCCAGATTTGCAGCAGTTCATCCTGATAGCGTGATGCCCACTCGCGCACCAGAGCCTGTGACTTTGCCGGCAAATCACCTTCCAGCATGGCAAGCGTCTGTATGTCGAACGCGCCCATATACTCGCCATACATGACATGAAAATGCGGTGGATTGTGTTCCGCCTGTTGAAAATACATTTTGATGACGAGTCCATGAAAGCGCGCGATAATCGGCATAACAACATCTCTCCTACAATTATAGAATTCTGCGGTTGAGGAATCAATGCCTGTCGCAAATTATACAACAAGATGTTTCACGTGAAACATTTCCTGTCGCTCAGTTCTCACGCGCGAGGTCACGGAAGCGCGTGTACTCCTTCTGGAAGAACATCTTCACTGTGTCGGTCGCGCCGTTACGGTGCTTTGCAATGCTCAGCTCCGTGATGTTCGCGTTCTCCGTGTCCTGATTGTAGTAGTCCTCACGGTAGAGGAACATGACGATGTCCGCATCCTGCTCAATGGATCCGGACTCGCGCAGATCGGAGGGCATGGGACGCTTGTCCGAGCGTCCCTCCGTCGCACGCGAGAGCTGCGAGAGCACGATGATGGGCACACTCAGCTCGCGTGCGAGCACCTTGAGCGAGCGCGTCATCTCGGCGACGGCGAGGGTGCGGTTCTCTGCACGCCCCGGTGCCTGAATCAGCTGGAGGTAGTCAATCGCGATGAGGTCGAGCCCACGCTCTGCCTTCAGTCGTCGCGCGCGCGTACGGATATCCATAACCGTCGTACTGCTCGTATCGTCAAAGTAGAGGTTCGTCTTTATCATGCGGTCGGCAACCTTGACGAGGCGGCTCCACTCCTCCTCGTCCAACTCGCCGCGTGCGAGATGCGTTGCATCAATCTGTCCCTCGGCACAGAAGATACGGTGCATCAGCTGCTCGCGCGGCATCTCGAGCGAAAAGAACGCCACCGTCCCGCCCTGCAGGGCCACATGAGTCGCGAGGTTGAGAACGAATGCCGTCTTACCCATCGCAGGGCGCGCGGCAACGATAATGAGGTCGGACTTTTGCAGACCGCGCGTCACGGAGTCGAGAGTCGCAAGCCCCGTCGAGAGTCCCGTGATTCCGCCCTTTGCCTTGGAGAGTTCGCTGATGCGATCCACGGCGTCAAAGACCACATCCTTGATCGGGGTGAAGGCGCCCGTCGTCCGCCCACCTGCAATCGCAAGGATCTTCTGCTCGGCGCCATCCAGCTGAACGGCAATATCCTCGCTGCCCTCATACGCCATGCCCGCAATCTCCGTACTCACATCAATGAGCGAGCGCAGGATTGCCTTTTCCTTGACAATCTTCGCATAGTGAGCGAGGTTCGCCGTGCTCGGCACGCTGTTCGTCAGATTCGCGAGAAAGGTGATGCCGCCAACCTGTTCGAGGAGCCCGCTCTTTCTGAGCGACTCCGTCACCGTCACAATGTCGACAGGTTCTCCATCACGCACGAGGCTCTCCATTGCCTCAAAGACGACGCGGTGTGCCTGCCGATAGAACTCATCTGCGCGCAGCAGTTCGATCGCCTGCGTGACGGCCTCCTTTTTCAGCATCATCGCACCGAGCACGGACAGCTCTGCCTCGATGCTCTGCGGTGGAACGCGTCCTTCCGGCATTATTCTCCCCCCTTCTCTTTCCATTTCTCATCCGCAAAGAGCACGGCAAATGCCTCCTCCGCCTTCTTCAACCGATGGATGGTGTGCCCCAAATGCCCCTCGGGGATGTCCTTCTTGTTCTCCCACGGGATGATGAGCGTCGAGATGCCTGCCTGCCGTGCGCCGTACGCCTTCTCAAAGACACCGCCCACGGGCTTGATCTCTCCTTGGAGTGAAATCTCGCCTGTCACAGCCACATCCTGACGGATTGCCGCGCCCGTCACGGCGCTCACAATTGCCGCGAGAATGGCAGTGCCCGCGCTGGGGCCGTCGATGTTGCCGCCGCCAATCACATTGACGTGGATGTCATAGTCGTGGATATCGCGCCCCGTCAGCTGACGCATCACGGACGCGGCGTTGAACACGGAGTCCTTCGCCATGCTGCCCGCCGTCTCGTTGAACCGCACCGTGCCCTTGCCCTTCTCTGTTGCGGGAAATGCCACCGCCTCAATCTCGATAATCGAACCGAGGAAGCCCGCGACGCCAAGGCCGAACACCCTGCCGACGGCAGGCGTATCCGATGCCTTCTTTCGCCCGAATTGATAGAGGCGGCTGACCTGCGCAACCTCGTAGATATCGTCCTTTGTGACGAGAAGGGGGGGCGCGGCGGAGGTAGTGTTTCCTTGATCGTTCAAGGCGCCCCTTCCACCGCTTGCACGGTCTACACGTTCCGCGCGCAGGCCCCTCCCCGCTGCGGCAGGGGAGGCTTTGGAGTTTGGCGCGATTGTTTCACGTGAAACAATCTGCTCGATCTCTGCATCGGGGAGGCGGTTCAGCGCAAGGCTGTACGCGTCCGCAAGGATGTTGATCGCCTTGCGGCCCTCAATCGTGTACGCGCTGATGAGCTGCGCCGCGCCGTCGCCAAGCCTGACATTCAGCCTCTCGGCCGCATTCTCGACAATCGTCAGGATATGCGCGGGTGTCAGCGGCTCGAAGTAGATCTCCGCACAGCGTGAGCGCAGCGCAGGGTTGATATGCTCCGCATCGCGCGTTGTCGCACCGATGAGCACAAAGTCCGCGGGTGCCCCCTCCTCGAAGAGTTTGCGGATGTAGGGCGGCACGCGCTTGTCGTCGGGATCGTAGTACGCCGACTCAAAATAGGCGCGTTTGTCCTCGAGCACCTTGAGCAATTTATTTTGCAGCATCTCGTCCATCTCGCCGATCTCGTCGATGAATAGAATACCGCCGTGCGCATCCGTCACGAGTCCCGGCTTCGGCTCGGGGACACCGCTGTCGGCGAGACTCTTCTGCGCGCCCTGATAGATGGGGTCATGCACGGAGCCGAGCAGAGGGTTCGTCATATCGCGCGGATCCCAGCGCAGCGTCGTTCCGTCCGTCTCCACAAAGGGTGCATTCTCACCAAAGGGAGACACGGCACGCTTCTTCGCCGCCTCGAGCACGAGGCGCGCTGCCGTCGTCTTGCCCACACCCGGCGGCCCATAGAGGAGCAGGTGCTGCGGATAGGGCGAGGAGAGCTTCGCCATGAGCGAGCGCACGGCGCGCTCCTGCCCCACAATCTCATCGAAATTCTGCGGACGCAGCAGTTCCATGACCGACTGGGTGAGATGAACGCTCTCGAGCGCCTCCAGATCCTCACGCTTCTTCTTGTCGTGCGGCGACTCCGTGCCGGGACTCTCCTCCGAGATCACCTGCCGGCGGATATCATCCACATACTCCTCGTGATCCTTCTCGAGCTTCTCATTCACCTTGCGCTCAATCCGATCCTCGAGATCGCGCCGTGCGAGAATGCCCGCAAGCTGCTCCGTCATACGGTTCAGTATCTCCGGGATCTCCGCCTCCGACGGCGGCGGGGAGAGCAACGGATCCTCCTCGAGGATGCGCATGAGGGCAAGCACGCGTTCACGCCGATTCTCCGAGCGCATGAGCGCCATTGCGTTCATCTTGCCCGCCTGGATGACGAGCCGCTCCGTCCCCATCGTGTCGGCGAGCATGCGAAAGATCACCGCGATCTCCGCATCAATCCGTGCCTCGGGTGACAGCTCGGGCGGCTTCTCCTTTTTCCCGTCGCCGCCGAATAAGTCCTTGAAAAATGACATAGAAATTGTTTCCTTTTGTATAAGAGGGGCTGATGAGATGATCCTCATCAGCCCGCTCTATATTGTAGTTTCGTAATCATCCAGGCGCTACGCAAAGCGCCCCTTCCACCGCTTACGCGGTCCCCCTCCCCCGTTCCGACGGGGGAGGCTTTTTAGAGTAGTCCCCGGTATCTTAGCTTCCCCCGTCGAGACGGGGCCTGTGCGCGGAACGCGTAGAAGTGGCGAACAAAGTGAGCCGATAGGGGCGCCGGTTGCATATGCGACTTTCTTACGATAGAGAAGCGTATGTCGCTCAAAGCGCCCCTTCCACCGCTTGCTGACCTGTCCAAGAAGCAAGCCCATAGGGCGCAGCTGATTGGGAAACAGGTCGTATGCGAAAACGTCCCAAGAACACGAGCGTTAGCGACGTGTGATTGGTTGACGTTGACCGCTCGCGGTTCCCCTCCCCCATTCCGACGGGGGAGGCTGTCCTACTCGGAATCCTCACCTTACTCTTTCCTCACGTGAATCTTGATCGTGGTGGAGATGTTCGGATGCACCTTGACGATTGCCTCGTACAGCCCCTCGCCCACAACCTCGCCGCGAATCGTAATCTTGCGTCGATCCACGTCGATGTTCTTCTTCTTCAGTGCCTCCGCGACATCCTTGCCCGTCACCGCGCCGAAGAGCCGCCCGTTCTCGCCGATGCGCACGGGAATCTCCACCTCGACCTTCTCGAGCTGCGCCGCCATCAGCTTCGCCTCATCGACCGCCATGGCATCCTTGCGCGCCTTCGCGCCCGCCTGTGCCTTTGCGACATTCACATTCTCGCTGCTCGCAGGCAGTGCGAGCTTCTTCGGCAGGAGGAAATTGCGCCCGTAGCCGTCCGCAACCTCCACAATCTCGCCCTTTTTCCCGATATTCTTAACGTCCGCCTGTAGTATGACCTTCATGACTGTCACTCTCCTCTATATATGCCCTTGCCTGTTCGACGACATTGCCGCGCACCACGCTGAGCGGCACGCCCTTTACCTGCGCGCCCGCCACATTCGCATGACCGCCGCCGCCGAACGCCTCCATAATCACCTGAACATTCATCTCGCCCGTTGAACGCGCGCTGATGCCGACCACGTCGCCCGGGAGCTGGAACACATAGATACTCATGCGTACCCCGTCCACGCGGAGCATGCCGTCCGCCGCCTGCGCCGCGATGATCTGACCGTTCGGCAGGCGATCGGGAATGCTGCCGACGATCAGCCCGCCGGGGAAATACTCTGCATTCGCCTTCGCACGCGCGAGCGCCACCGTCGTCTCATAGTCACTCTGGAACAGCGCCCGGACGAGCACGGGATCAGCACCCGCACGTCTGAGGTACGCCGCCGCATCAAAGGTACGAACCCCCGCGCCGACGCTGAAATTCTTCGTATCGACCACAACGCCCGAGTAAAGCGCCGTCGCATCGAGCCGTGTCGGCCGCACACTGTCGCCAAAGTACATGAGCAGTTCCGTCACGAGCTCGCTCGCCGAGCTGGATGCTGTCTCGATGTAAACGAGCAGCGGATTCTTGACAAAATTCTCGCTGCGGCGATGATGATCGATCACGACGATCTTCGGAATGCGGTCAAGCAGCGTCGGGTCGGCGAGGATGTGCGGGATATGCGCATCCACCACGACGAGCAGCGCCGAGAGCGACGCGACACCCGCGATATCGCCCGCACGGACGAAAAGATCGTCATACGCCTCATCCTTTTCGACCATCTCCAGAATACGGTCAATGCCCTCATTCATATCGCTGAGGACGATGTGCACGGGCTTGCCGAGCGCACGCGCCATGCATGCAACGCCCATCGCGGCCCCGAAGCAGTCATAGTCCTCGTTGTGATGCCCCATGACATAGACCTCGTCCGCACTCTCCATGATATCGCGCAGTGCGTGCGCCACGACACGTGCCTTTACGCGCGTATGCTTCTCGACCGCCTTTGCCTTGCCGCCGAAGAACTGCGTCTTGCCGCTGATATCGAGTGCCACCTGATCGCCGCCGCGCCCGAGCGCGAGGTCGAGCTTCGCCTCCGCCTCCTCGCCGAGCTCCTTCAGCGACTGCTCCGACGCGAGCGAGAGACCGATCGAGAGCGTCACGGGCATCCCCTTCGAGTTGACAATCTTGCGCACCTGGTCGAGGATGTCAAATTTCTCCGCAATCGCATGGTCGAGTGACGCACGATCCAGGAGCGCTACGAACTCCCCATCCGAAATGCTGCGCATAAAGCCGCCGAGGCCGTTCATCCACGCATCCAGACGCTCGCGCACGGCGAGCAGCAGCATGGACTTCTCCGCCTCCGACTGCCCCTGCATGATCTCGTCATAGTTGTCGAGCTGGATGTAGAGCAGAGCCGTGCGGCTCGCGCGAAAGCGCTGCTCGAGATCGGCAAGCTCCGTCTCGTCCTCCACATAGAGCGCCATCAGGGGATCCATATGCGACGGCGTCGGCACCATGCGATGATAGATGCGATAGGAGTGCCCCTCATGCGAGAGACGATACTCCCCCTCGATCCCCCAGATCGCCTCGAGATTGAACTTCGGCCAGAAATCCACGACCGCCGTCCCCTGCTCCGGCTTCACGCCACCGAGGGACTCCGCGAGCTGACGGTTGCACCACTCGAGATGACCGTCCTTGTTCACGAGGAGGATCGCCTGCGGCAGAGAGTCCACCGCATAGTTCATAACATTGTTGACATTGCGGATAACGCCCATACAGTAGCGGTCAAACCGTCGTTCCCTGTCACGACAACGCTCCCACGCAAACGCGACAAGCACAGCCCAGAGCAGGAGGGCCGCAGTGCCCACATAGGAATTGTAGCAGAACGTCACAAGCGCAAGCGCGAGCATGACGATCAGATGGATCGTCAGGTCGATCCACGCGGATAGATTTCGCGGCATAGAATCACCTTCTTTATATGGATAACGTATATGCAATATATTGCTCACTGACGTTCGCGGAACTTCTTTCGATAGTCAAATGCGATGTCGAACAGCCCCGTCCACGAGATGATCTGCGTCATAAAACCGTTCAGTGCGATGAAGATATAGATGATGATGCGTATGAACGAGGATACATTGAACCGCTTCATCAGGAACTGCACGAGCGAGAGCCCCTGCACGAGCCCCGCGATGAACGAGATCAGATAGCCGTTCAGCGCCGCCTGATAGAGCCACGAGATATCACGCGTCGAGCCCCAGTAGATGCCGATCAGCGAGAACGCAAAGAGATAGGAGAAGAAGATCGGCAGCCGCCACTCGGTAAAGGCGGGCAGCCCCTTCGCGGGAATACCAAGGCGCACGAGCACCTTGCGCAGCACGACAAACGATGCCGTGACCTCGATCACGGAGCTGCCGAGGAAGAGCGCGGGCAGCATGAGCACGAAGAGCTCGAGCACCTGCGCCGATGCCGCGCGTGTCTCCTCGAGCTGCGCCTCGTCCATGCCGAGGGAGCGGTACATGGCAAGCGTCTCATCCATCGTCTCGTTCGCCATGGAAATATCCATCGCAAACGGATTCAGTCCGAAGAGCAGGAGCATCATTCCCGCCGCTACCGCCTTGCCCGCGAGCGAGGCAAGCGCCCCGCCCGTGAGCGCGCGCACAGTGTCTGCCCCACGCCGAAAGAACGCGCCGAGGACGAGCCCTGTCGGCGCGAACGAGAGCACGAAGAACGCGCCCGTCACGGGTGTCGCAAAGAGCATCGTGAGGATGAGCGACGCCGCTGCCGCGAGCACACCCCAGCGCAGCCCCTCACGCACAGTCACGAGCGCAATAAAGACCGGCCAGAACATCCCCATCATCATCGTCAGCATGGGCAGATAGATTGCCGCGAGCGCGTAGACCACCGCTGCGGCAGTCATCACCCCCGCCGTTGCGGCGGGTCTTGCACCTTGCTCACTCATTCCATATCCTTTCAGCGGATTTGTCCGCATTCCCTTTCCAATAAAAAGACTTCCCTATTATAGCAGATTTTAGCCGTGCTGTCACGGAGTCGAAACGAACGACTCTTTAATCGTATATTACGGGGAACAGGAAACAGCGCCGTGCGATGCTCCTAAGCAAACCCTAGTGGAGCAAGCGGAAACGAGGGCACGTTCTGCCCCCTGCGGATTTCTTTCGTTCAAGCGAAGCGCGTTTAAGAAGTCCGCAGGTATTAGGGAATCACGAACTCAATGATGCCGTTCAGATTGGTGCAGATTTTCCGTCCTGTCAAGAAGATAAACCGGAAGCATAGCGGCGGCTATGCTGAGGATTTATCGACGCAGAGAGGGCGAAAAAGATGTGCCAAGATGAATGGTTGAATGAGTCCGTGATTCCCTCGCAGATAAGTGCCCGACCGCTTGCGTAACTAAGCGTTTGCGTGGAGCAAGCACGGGGTACTCCGTAACATATGACAAAGAGCCCTCTTTGTAAATTCCTATGCAAAGGCGGGGGCTTTATGTTATAATGAAACGAATATTGTCTTTCAACGAATGGTACGCTATTATCTACAGGAGTGTGAAACTACTTGTTCGGAATATCTTCGATTCTAAAACGCTTCCTTGGCGACAACAATGACAAGGAGATCGCGCGCTACCGCGAGATCGTGGAGCAGATCAACGCGCTTGAGCCCACGATGATGAACCTCACGGACGACAAGCTGACGGGCTACACGCGGAAATTCCGCGAGCAGCTCGAACAGGGGCAGGCGATGGAGGAGATCCTCCCCGAGGCGTTTGCCGTCGTGCGCGAGACCTCGCGCCGTGTGCTCGGCATGCGCCACTTCGACGTGCAGCTCATCGGCGGCATCTGCCTCCACGAGGGTCGCATCGCCGAGATGCGCACAGGCGAGGGCAAAACCCTCGTCGCGACCACGGCGGTCTACCTCAACGCACTCGCGGGCAAGGGCGTCCACATGGTCACGGTCAACGACTACCTCGCACGCCGCGACAGCGAGTGGATGGGCAAGCTCTATCGCTACCTCGGGCTGTCGGTCGGACTCATCGCGCACAATATGGACTTCCCCGAGCGCAAGGCGGCGTACGCCGCAGATGTGACGTTCGGCACGAACAACGAGTTCGGCTTTGACTACCTGCGCGACAACATGGTGCTCTCCGAGGGGCAGATGGTGCAGCGCCCGTTGCACTACGCGATTGTCGACGAGGTGGACTCCATCCTCATCGACGAGGCGCGCACGCCGCTCATCATCTCCGGCCCCGGCACGAAGTCCACGGACAACTACCGCGTCATGGCGGAGGCGGTACGCCATCTGAAGGAGGGCGAGGACTACACGGTCGACGAGAAGCAGAAGACCGTCGCGCCCGCCGACTCCGCTGTGCCGAAGATCGAGAAGATTGTCGGCATCACGAACCTCTACGCACCCGAGAACATCGAGCTCTCGCACTGCTTTACGGCGGCGCTGCGCGCAAAGGCGCTGATGCACCGCGACCGCGACTACGTGGTGAAGGGCGACGAAATCGTCATTGTCGACGAATTTACGGGACGCCTGATGGAGGGGCGCCGCTACTCCGATGGTCTGCATCAGGCGATCGAGGCGAAGGAGGGCGTCAAGATTCAGCGCGAGTCGCAGACGCTCGCGAGCATCACCTTTCAGAACTATTTCCGCATGTACGACAAGCTCGCGGGCATGACGGGCACGGCAAAGACGGAGGAGAACGAATTCCTCAAGATCTACAACCTCCCCGTCATTGTCATCCCGACGAACAAGCCCATTCAGCGCATCGACGAGGCGGATGTCATCTACAAGACGAAGGCGGCGAAATACCGCGCCGTCGGCCGCGCAGTCAAGGAGATTCACGAGACGGGGCAGCCAATCCTCATCGGCACAACCTCCATCACGCAGTCCGAGGAGATGTCGAATGTCCTGAAAAGGAACGGCATCCCGCACGTCGTGCTGAACGCGAAATTCCACGAGAAGGAAGCCGAGATCGTTGCAAACGCCGGGCAGAAGGGCGCGGTCACGATCGCGACGAACATGGCGGGACGCGGCACGGACATCAAGCTCGGCGAGGGCGTCGAGGCACTCGGCGGGCTATACATTGTCGGTACAGAGCGCCACGAATCGCGGCGCATTGACAATCAGCTGCGCGGACGTTCGGGGCGTCAGGGCGACCCCGGTGCGTCGAAGTTCTTCCTCTCGCTTGAGGACGACCTGATGCGGCTCTTTGCCTCCGACCGCATTGCGGGCATCATGGATCGCCTCGGCATGGAGGAGGACGAGCCCATCGAGCACGCCATCATCACGCGCTCGATTGAGCATGCGCAGAAGAAGGTCGAGGCGCGCAACTTCGACATCCGCAAGCACGTCCTAGAGTACGACGATGTCATGAATCAGCAGCGCGAGGTCATCTACGGCGAGCGCAAGAAGATCCTGCTCGGCGAGAATCTGCGCGAGAACATCCTCGCCATGGTGAAGCACATCATCAAGGACGAGATGACGCAGTACGCGAACGAAAAGCTGTATCCCGAGGAGTGGCAGCTCGACGCGCTCATCGAGGACGCGGAGAAGGTGTATGCGCCGAAGGGACGCCTCAAGAAGGCAGAGCTCGAGGCGCTGGCGCGCGACGAGATTCAGGAGGAGCTCGAAAAGGTCGCCGAAGAGGGCTACCGCTCGCGTGAGCTGATGTTCGGCGAGGAGAATATGCGCGAGCTCGAGAAGGTCGTCATGCTGCGCGTTGTCGATCAGAAGTGGATGGATCACCTCGACCACATGGATATGCTGCGTGAGGGCATCAACCTACGTGCGTATGGACAGCGTAACCCGCTTGTCGAGTACAAGATTGAGGCGCTCACAATGTTTGAGGAGATGGAGGCGTCCATCATGGATCAGATCGCCTCCCTCATGTACCATGTGAGCATCGTCACCCCCGCGATGGCAACGCAGCAGGCAGCACCGCCCGTCTCCGCCGATGGTACGCCGCGCCCCGCCCCCGTGGTGGACGAGGGGGCACAGCGCCGCGCGGAGCAGCTGCTCGCACGCGAGCGGTCGAAACTTGAAGACCACCTTATGAACGCGCGCGCCTCGCATGGCGACGAGTCCGTCCCCGCCGAGGCAAAGGCGACAAAGAACGAGGAAGGCAGGAAGGTCGGGCGCAACGACCCGTGCCCCTGCGGCAGCGGCAAGAAGTATAAGAACTGCCACGGGAAGGATAAGTAACGGGGCGCCAAAGGGGACTGTTGCACGAACGCCCCTATCGGCTCGCTACGCTCGCCACTTCCCCCGTTGCGACGGGGGAAGCTAAGATGCCATAATTCCAGCCTCCCCCGTGCGTCACGGGGGAGGGGGACCGCTTGCGGTGGAAGGGGCGCCTTGGACTATGCAGGAAATATACCGCGTCTGACGAAACATCATACGAACAGGAAACAGGGATTTACATTTAAGGACAAAAATATGCTGGAAGATCTGAAACCGATACTGAATGATCTGGGCGAGAAGCTCGATCAGATGCGCATCTCTCTGGAGATTCCCGCGAAGGAGGAGAAGATCGCCGAGCTCGAGTACAAGATGGGCGAGCCGTCCTTCTGGGACGATGCGGCGGCGGCGCAGAAGCTGAATCAGGAGCTCGCCGCACTCAAGGGCGGCGTCGACACCTATCGTGACCTCAAGGGGAAGTACGAGGATGCTGAGACGCTCTACGAAATGGGCATCGAGGAGAACGATCCCTCGATGGAGAGCGACATCCGCGCGGAGCTGACCCTCATTGCCGAGGGGCTTGAGACACTCCAACTCGAGGTGCTGCTCTCGGGCGACTACGACGCCAACGACGCCATCCTCACGCTCCACGCGGGCGCGGGCGGCACGGAGGCGCAGGACTGGACACAGATGCTCCTCCGTATGTACGGGCGTTGGGCGGAGCGGCACGGCTTCACCGTCGAGACCGCAGACCTGCAGCCGGGCGACGAGGCGGGCGTGAAGTCCGCGACGCTCTTTATCAAGGGGCACAACGCCTACGGCTTTTTGAAGTCCGAGAAGGGCGTGCACCGTCTCGTGCGCATCTCACCGTTTGACGCGCAGGCGCGGCGGCACACGTCGTTCTCTGCGTGCGATGTGATGCCCGAGATCGACGATGCTGTGGAAGTCCCCATCAATATGGACGATGTGCGCGTCGACTATTTCCGCGCGAGCGGCGCGGGCGGACAGCACATCAACAAGACCTCGTCCGCCGTCCGCATGACACACGAGCCGACGGGCATTGTCGTGCAGTGTCAGAACGAGCGCTCACAGCTGCAGAACAAGGAGCAGTGCCTCAAGATGCTCCGTGCAAAGCTCTTTGAGCTTGAGCAGGAGAAGAAGGAAGAGGAGATCGCGAAACTCGAGGGCGTGCAGCAAAAGATCGAGTGGGGCAGCCAGATCCGCTCCTACGTGTTCCAGCCGTACACGATGGTGAAGGACGTGCGCACGAACGCCGAGACGGGCAATGTGCAGGCGGTCATGGACGGCGAGCTCGATCCCTTTATCCGCGCGTATCTGAACGCCAAGGCAAATCACGAGTTCTAACCCCAAGCCTCCCCTGCCACAGTGGGGGAGGGGGACCATGCGCAGCATGGTGGAAGGGGCGCTTTGGACGGTGGAGGCTTTCTATCGTCAGAAATGCGCATAAGTCACTGGCGCCCCTATCGGCTCGCCGAGGCTCGCCACTTCCCCCGCTTCGGCGGGGGAAGCTAAGGAAGCACTGATAAATTCAGCACCGGCATCTTGGCGCATCTTTTTCGCCCTCTCTGTGTCGACAAATCCTCCACATAGCTCTTGCTATGCGTCCGGTTTGTCTCCTTGACAGGACAAAAAATCTGCACCAATCTGACGGACTTCATTTTATCAGTGATTCCCTAAATGTTGATCTCGTTCCGAAGGAGCACCCCATGTGGAAAGCATCAGCCGTCGTCCTCGCCCTCGCCGCCCTCATTGTCGCAGGGCTCTTTGCAATCCCGAACGTCGTCTCGCATATGATCACGGAGTCCCTGCGTGACCGCACGGGTGCGCAGGACGTGCAGCTCTCCATCACGGAGAGCCCGCGCCTCGTCTTCGGCGAGATTGGCGCGCTCGACGGCGTGATGCGGGAGGGGCGCATCGGCAAGCTCTTTGTGCGCGAGCTGACGCTCACAGGGACGAACCTCCGCTTTGATATGGGAGCACTCCTCTCTGCGCACGAGCTCACGCTGACCGAGGCGGAGCGCGTGGAGATGCGCGGTGTGGTGGACGAGGACGCAATCCGCGAGCTCATCACGAACGCGGCGGACAAATTCGCCGATGTTGCCGTCACCGTGCAGCCCGACCACATCCTTGCCACAGCAAAGACACGCGCCTTCGGACAGACCTTCGAGGTGACGCTTGAGGGCGGCTTCGTCATCGTGAGCGGCGACCTCTACTACAAGGCGACGCGCATCTCCGCGCGCGGACTCGGGCTGAACGCCCTCAGTCTCGACGGACTCTTCCCCGACGTACTCGTTGCGCGTGCGGGCACGCTCCCCTTTGGTCTGGCATTTGAGACGGTCGAGGCAAAGGACGGCGTGGTGATCCTCACGGCGGGGAAATAAGAATAGATGTGCTTGAACGAATGTGGTGCAACGCCCCAAAGCGAACCCTAGTGGAGCAAGTGAGTAAAGTTACTGACCTGTCCAAGAAGCAAGCCCATAAGGCGTAGCTGATTGGGAAACAGGTCGTATGGGAAAACGTCCCAAGAACACAAGCGGCAGCGATGTGTGATTGGATGACGTTGACCGCTCGCGTTCTGCCCCCTGCGGATTTCTTTCGTTCAAGCGTAGCGCGTTTAAGAAGTCCGCAGGTATTTAGGCAGATAAGTGTACGACCGCTTGCGTAACTAAGCGTTCGCGTGGGGCGTGCATCACAGTAACAAGGAATCATATATGAAGAAATTTCACTATCATCCGCTCCTCCTCGCCGCAATCCTCATCGGATTCGTCGCGAGCCTCGTCATCGGTATGGAACGCCACGCCGTCGAGGAGGACACGCGCACGGTGGAGCTCGCCATCGACTACGAGGGACTGTTGGAGCTTGCCGCCCGCGAGGGGCTGCCACCTGAGGACGTCCTCGCGCGCGCGAAGCAGGCGGGGATCACCTCGCTTGCCGTCTACGAGACGACCTTTGAAAAATTCAACAAAAACGGCAAGGCAAACGCCCTCAAGGGCGCGGACATCCTCGCCGCCTATCACACGGGCATGCTCAATGATCCCCTCTGGCGCGCCCTTGTCGAGGAGGGCAAGGTCGTCGGCACGGAGATCTACGTCGTCTCGCACGACCCCGTGACCTATGCCGAACTGAAGGAAGATCTGTTTCGCCGCTTCGGTGCGGCGCGCGTCACCGTTCACACGGTCGGCACGGACGAGGTCATCGCCGTCAAGGATCACTACGAAGCCTTTGAAAAGCGCAACATCGGGCTGCCGTCCGATGAGATGCGCGCCGTCAACGCGGCGGGCTTCGACGTGATTGCGCGCCCCTCGAACTACCATAACTGCACGCCCGACGATGTGCATGCCGTGTTTGCGCGCATGGACGGGATCGCCGTCTCGGCAATCGTCTTCTCGGGACAGGAGACCCTCGGCGCACCGAAGGCGTTGCAGACGACAATCGACGAAATGAACGCGCGCCGCCTGCCCCTCGGGCTGATTGAGGACGTGACCCAGCTCCAATTTTACAAGCAGCAGGGCATGGACGAGATTGCAGCGGGCGTGGGCTACGACGACGTTGCGCGTCTCTACGCCATCCCGAAGGATGAGCTGAAAAAGCTCAAGATCGACGCCGCAGTCGAGCGCTGGGTGACGACGGACGAGGAGCGCAACATCCGCATCAACCTCCTGCGCATCTACGACGAACCCGCGCCGAACATGAGTCTCATCGAGACGAATATGAAGTACTTTGCTGACACGCGCGCGGCGCTTGAGTCCCACGGATTCAAAATCGGGCGTGCGGGCACGTTCGCCTCCTACGAGCCGTCCCGCATCCTGCGCGCCCTCGTCATGATGGGCGTTGCGGCGGCAGGTGTGCTCTATCTCTCCCTTGTCATCCCTGCGCTGAACCGCCGGCGAAAGGCTGTCGTGCTCTTTTTCGCCGTCGCTGCGCTTATCACGATGATGCCGATTCTCATCGGTGCGGGAAGCAAGGTGCGGATTGTCGCGGCGCTTGCGAGCGCAAATCTCTTTCCGACGCTCGCCATCGTCGCGCTGCTTGACCTCCTGCGCGGGCGGCGCTTCCCGAAGAACACGCCCACGTGGCGCATCCTCGTTGCGGGGCTGCTCCTGCTCGGCATCACGAGCGCGCTGTCCATGATCGGCGCTGCCTATCTCTCGGGTGCGCTCACGGATACGCGTTACCTCCTCGAGTTCGACATCTTCCGCGGGATCAAGCTGACCTTTGTCCTGCCGATGATCCTCGTCGCCGTCGCCTTCATGCAGCGGTTCGACATCTTCGACGGGCAGTTCGACGCGTCGGCGGGCGTGCTCGGGCAGCTGCGCGAGATCATGGCGACACCCGTGCGCGTCGGCTCGCTCCTCGGGGGGCTCGTCCTCCTCGGCGCACTCGTCGTGCTCGTCCTGCGCAGCGGGCACACCTCGGGCATGCCCGTGCCCGGCATCGAGCTGAAGATGCGCGCGGCACTCGAGCAGCTCTTCTACGCGCGTCCGCGCACAAAGGAGTTCCTGATCGGGCATCCTGCGTTCCTGCTCGCGCTCTACGGTGCGGCGCGCAGGTGGCGGACGTGGATCATCTTCGGACTCGTGCTCGCCGCGACCATCGGACAGGGGTCGATGGTCGAGACCTTCGCACATATGCGCACGCCGATTGAAATGTCGCTCGTGCGCGGCATTGGCGGCGTCTTCCTCGGCGGTGCGATCGGCGCTCTGCTCGTCGCACTCGTCGCCGCGTGGAATCACTTGCTTGAGCGCGTGCGGAAAGCTGTGTAATCGCCTAGACGAATATACTATATGGGAATGGGAAAACGGAACGGAGGGCATTCTACCCGATGAAGCGGATCGTTGTATCGGGGTACTACGGCGCCAAGAACGCGGGCGATGAAGCCATGCTTGCGGCGATGCTCGAGGTACTCGCGGATTTGGACCCGGAACTTCATATCACCGTCATCACCGCCGACCCTGCCGACACCGAGCGGCGGCACGGCGTAAACGCCGTCGGCTCCTTTGATATGGGCGGAATCTGTGGGGCACTGCGCCGCGCCGACCTCCTCATCAGCGGCGGCGGCAGCCTCCTGCAGAACGTCACGAGCCGGCGCAGCCTCTACTACTACATGGGCATCATCCTGCTCGCTCTGCTCCTCGGGAAAAAGGTCATGCTGTACGCGCAGGGCATCGGCCCCGTGACGGGGCGTTTCGCCTGTCGCTGCATGCGCTGGCTCGGCAACCGCGTCTCCCTCATCACCGTCCGTGACGAGGGGTCAATGGCAGAGCTGCGCCGCCTCGGCATCACGCGCCCGCCGATGGAGTGCACGGCAGATCCCGTGCTCGGCATCCATCCCGTCGGACGCACCGCAGGACGCGCCATCCTCAGCCGCTATGGGGCGGACGGAGCGAAGCCCGTCGTCGGCATCTCCGTGCGCGACTGGCAGGGCTGGCAGCACTACAAGGAAATCCTCGCCGAGATCAGCGACGCCATCGTGCGCGAGCTGGACGCGCGCGTCATCTTCCTGCCCATGCAGTACCCCGAGGACGTACGGACGGCAAAGACCGTCGCCGCATGGACGCGCGAGGAGTGCACCGTCCTCGATGACGAGTACAGCACGAGCGAGCTGCTCTCCCTCGTCGCGAACATGGATCTCATGATCGGCGTGCGTCTCCACGCACTCATCTTTGCGGGCGTCATGGGCGTTCCCATGATCGGCATCTCGTACGACCCGAAGGTCGACCGCTTCCTCCGCTCCATCGGCGAGAAGCCTGTCAACGACCTGCAGGACATCACAACCGCGAGCGTCCTCAAAGAGGTACGCCGCAAATGGGCGGCGCGCCGCGAATTCACGGCAGCGAACGCCGACCTCCTCGCGCAGATGCGCACCCTTGCCGCGCGCAACGCCGAGCTTGCGATGGGGCTCCTGCAGGAAAAATGACGATCACACAAAAACACAAACATACTCTCCACATAAAAAGCACCCTCGCATGGGTGCTTTTTGTATGTTTTGCTGTCTCTCAGTGATTCGCCATGTCGTAGATGGCGATGACATCCGCGCGCGTGAGCGGGTGGAAGTTGCCGAGGCGGATTGTGTCGTTCGCCGTCGCAGCACTCGCGAGCTCCTCGATCGTCCCCTTGGTGAGCGCACCGATGCCGAGCCCCGCAAGACTCGTCGGCATGCCGATCTCCGTGAAGAACTCCTCCATCCTGCGGATGCCCGCGCGGGCGCGCTCCTCGTCCGTACCCGCATCCACGCCGAACAGGGCGGCGGCGAACTGTGCAAAGCGCGCCGCGTCGTCCTCGTAGACATAGCGCGCCCACGAGCCCCAGAGCGCCGTGAGCGTCATTGCGTGCGTCGCATCGTAGCGTGCGGAGAGCTCGTGTCCGAGCTTGTGCACAGAGAAGTCCTTCATGCGCCCGAGCTCCGTGATGCCGCTGTGCGAGATGCTGCCCGCCCACATGAGCTCACTCATCGCGTCGTAGTCCTTGCGGCTGACGAGGAGACGGCGCACGGACTCCATGACGGTCAGGAGGAGCTGCGCGGCGATGCGATCGGTGAGGACATTCGGCTCCTTGACGCTCGTGAAGTAGCGCTCCATCGTGTGCATCATGATATCCGCCGCGCCCGCCGCGATCTGCTCGCGCGGCAGGGTAAAGGCGAGCTCGGGGTTCATAAAGGCGATGACGGGACGGTTCAGCCGGGTATTCAGCCCGACCTTGCGCCCCGTATCCTCGTTCGTGAGCACCGCCGAGTCGCTTGTCTCGCTGCCCGCCGCGGGGATTGTGAGGACGCAGCCGAACGGCATGGTCTGCGTCAGCTCTTCCTTGCGCGTCCAGATGTCCCAGATATCAACCGTGGGATTGGCAATGCCGTGTGCGACCGCCTTTGCCGAGTCAATGACGCTGCCGCCGCCGACGCCGAGGACGAAGTTCACATCCGCCGCAATCCCCTCGCGGATCGCCTCACGCACGAAGGAGACGCGCGGATTCGGACGGACGCCGCCGATCACAAGGAAGGCAAGCCCCGCCGACGTGAGATTTTTCTCGATGCGCGAGAGCAGCCCTGTGCGCTCCGCGCTGCCGCCCCCGTAGAGGATGAGCACGCGGCTCGCCCCGAACGCGCGCAGTTTTTCGGCGACCGCATTCTCCGCGCCCCGCCCGAAGACCACCTCGGTGGGGCAGTGAAAGGTAAAGCTTTGCATGAAAATCCTCCTCGTATTTCTGTTCTTCGTTATGTGTCATCCGTGCGTACTCCACGCAAACGCTTAGTTACGCAAGCGGTCGCGTTCTCGTTCGCCTAAATACCTGCGGACTTCTTAAACGCGCTGCGCTTGAACGAAAGAAATCCGCAGGGGGCAGAACGTGCACTTTGCCCCGCTTGCTCCACTAGGGTTTGCTTAGGAGCATCGCACGAATCATATGCGTAACCTCTGCATAAATTCACGTCCCTATTATACCAGAAAATGCAGAAAAAAAAAGTTAATCTATCCGAAAGAAAACAGTTGCCAAAAGGGTTGGAAATTTCGTATAATAATAATCGGGCAAAGAAATTATTACGTAAATGTATAAGGAGGCTGAAAACATGAGTGCTGATCAAAGCAAAGAAGCACAGAGAATCCATGAGGCAGAACAAAAGTTTGATCGGACACGTCGTCTCGTCGGATTGTTCGGCGCACCGGTACTTGCCCTGCTGGTGTTCCTGACGCCCATCGACGGACTGACCGTGGAGTCGCACAAGCTGCTCGCCATCATGGTTCTTGTCGCTCTCTGGTGGATTACCGAACCGGTGCCCATCCCCGTTACCTCCCTGATCGGTCCGACGCTCGCCGTCGTCACCGGTGTGCTCCCGGCAAAGGACGCGTATGCGGCATTTGCCAACCCGATGATCTTCCTCTTCATGGGCGGATTCATCCTCGCAAAGGCGATGATGGATCACGGACTGGACAAGCGGTTCGCCTACTGGCTGCTCTCGCGCTCGTGGGTCGGCTCGAATCCGCGCCGCATCTTCCTCGCGATCGGTCTTGCTGCAGCGCTCTGCTCCGGCTGGGTCAGCAACACGGCGACCGCCGCGATGATGTTCCCGATCGCCCTCGGTCTCCTCGGCGCCATCAAGGAGATGATGGCTGCCAATGGCAAGGAGATCGACCTCCACGACTATAAATACGCGACGGGCCTCATGCTCATGACCGCGTACGCCTGCTCCATCGGCGGCGTTCTCACCCCGATCGGCACCCCGCCGAACATCATCATGCTCGGCTTCCTCGATCAGATGGCGAACATCCACATCTCATTCTTCCAGTGGATGACATGGGGCTTCATCGCGATGGTCGTCTACTTCGTCATCACGTACTTCATCCTCATTCGGATGTTCCCACCCGATGTGGACCGCATCGACGGTGCAGAGGAGTTCATCCGCGCCCGCGTTGCGGAGCTCGGCGGCTGGACGCGCGCACAGAAGAACACGCTCGTCTGCTTCCTCGTTGCCGTCTTCCTCTGGGTCTTCCCGGGCATCCTGTCGATGACCCTCGGCAGCACGAGCCCGCTGCTCAAGATGTATAACGCCCTCTTCCCCGAGGCGGTTGCCGCGATGTTCGGCGCGCTGCTCCTCTTCCTCATGCCGATCAACTTCAAGGAGCGCCAGTTCACGCTCGAGTGGAAATCGGCTGTTGCGGGCGTCGAGTGGGGCACGCTCATCCTCTTCGGCGGCGGCCTCGCGATGGGCGGCATGATGTATAAGACGGGACTCTCGCAGTGGGTTGGCGACAAGATCGTCGGCATGCTCGGCGGCGATCCCTCCGAGTTCGCCCTCGTCGCAATCTTCTGCGTCATGTCCCTGCTTCTCTCCGAGCTCACGAGCCACACGGCAGCAACCAACATGATCGGACCTCTCGCCATCACGGCAGCGATGTCGGCGGGCTTCAGCCCGATTCACGTTGCAGTCGGTATCGCGCTCTCCTCGTCGCTCGGCTTCATGCTGCCGGTGTCGACGCCGCCGAACGCGATTGTCTACGCCTCCGGCTACATCCCGATCACGAAGATGATCAAGACCGGTGTCTACATCGACTTCATCGGCATCTTCTGCGTCACCATCCCGCTTGCCATCTACTTCGTTGTCTGGATCGTGGGATAAAATTTCCTTTGCCTATGAAATAGTGTTTCCCCGGCCTCCCCCGTCGAAACGGGGGAGGGGAACCGCGATAGCGGTGGAAGGGGCGCTTTGAACGTCAACACGAACATGGGGCTGCTGCACGAGTACAAACGACTTCGTGCAACAGCCCCTTTTTATGTTCTTATCCCCGCAGCGTCGGCATCAACGCCGCCTTGTTCTCGGCGGGCGTTGTGGTCGGGCGGCCGAGATCCGCGCGCGAGCCGATTGCGGTACGCACCTCGAGAAAGGAGAGCGCGCGGCTGCCCTGCAGCTCCTCGAGCGCGCGCGTAAGCTCATCCACCGTCGCCGCCGTCCTGACCGTCCGATAGCCGAGCGCTGCGGCAACGGCGGGGAAGTCGACGCTGTGCGCCGCCGTCGGTGCGCCGCCGACGCTCTCATGCGCCTCGTTGTTGAGGAGGATGTGCGTGAGATTCGGCGGAGCCGCCGCCCCGATGGTCGCGAGTGCGCCCATGTGCATGAGTGCCGCACCGTCGCCGTCGAGGAGGATGACGCGTCGCGCGGGGGCATGGAGTGCAATGCCGAGCGCAATCGCGCCCGCGTGCCCCATCGAGCCGACGGTGAGGAAGTCGTGCGCGTGATCCTCACCGCGCGCCTCCCTCAGCTCGAAGAGCTCGCGCCCCGTCTTGCCCGTGGTCGCGACGATGACGGCGTCTCCCGCTGCATCGAGGATGTGTGCGATCGCCTCCTCACGGCGCAGGAGAAAGGCATTCCCATATTTGCGCTTCAGATGTGCGAGCGCACCGTCGCGCACGAGGAGAGCGCACTGTCCGCCGCCCGCGAGGTGGGGGCGGATTTCCTCCATCCACGTAGCAAGCTCGGTGGGGGTGCTTTCACGCGTCAGCACCATTGTTTTTACGCCCATTGTTTCAAGGAGCGGGAGCGTCAGCCGCCCCTGCACGAGATGCTGCGGCTCGTCATGGAGATCCGGCTCGCCGCGCCAGCCGATGACGAAGACGCATGGGATGCCGTAGACCTCCTCGTGCAGCAGCGAGAGCATGGGGTTGACGATGTTGCCGAGCCCGCTGTTCTGGAGGTAGACGAGCGGCGTTTTGCCCGTCGCCAGGTGATAGCCCGCCGCGAGCGCCGCCGCATTCCCTTCGTTTGCCGCAATGATATGCGCGGGGCTGCTCGCTCCATACGTATCCATGAGATAGTCCACAAGCGGGCGCAGCTTCGAGTCGGGCACGCCCGTGTAGAACTCCGTGCCAAGTGCGGCAATCAGATCATTGACGTTCATGGATGCTCCTTATCCGCTCCAAACCACTGCGGGCGCGCCGCGCGCATCGCCGGCCAGCGCTCGCCGTTATTTGCGATCTCGCGCACAATCTCTCGTGCACGCGGCCAGAAGAACGCGCGCAACGCGGGGCTGTCCACCTCGTAGCCCTCCTCGAGCTCATGGGCGCGCGGGTAGATCGCCGCCTTTGCCCCCGCAAAGTCCGCTGTCCCGTCCTCATCGACAAAGCCCTGCGTCTCGATGCGCAGCGCGTGCTCATGCGGGCGCACGGCGAGCTTGAACGTCTGCCCCGGGAAGATCGACATGCTGAGGGCAGCATCGCGCGCCCGTCCGCCGAATACGGCGGGCAGATTGCCGTCAATGTCCGCCGTAACGGGAAAGCCGCATAGATGTGCGAGCGTGGGATAGAGATCGACAGAACTCGTCAGTTCATCGGTGACAACGCCCTCGGGCACCCCCGCCCCGCGCACCATCCACACAGCACCTGTGGCATACGCGCCGAGAACCTCTGCGTGCGCGGGGTGCGGGTCGAAGAGGCTGTATCCATGATCGGAGTATAGATTTACAATGTATTCGTCCTCCTCGTAATGCTCCTCGATGTAGGAGAGTATCGCACCGACGCTGCGGTCGATATGGCGAAGGCTCACGCGCAGCTGCTCCGGAAAGATCGGCAGGTAGGGGATCCGCACACTCGCCACTTGCGGATCAAGCGGCACAAAGCGCTGTGCGAGCGGTACGGCAACCTCGGCTGCTGTGGAGAATTTGAGCGGGGTCATGGTGTTCAGCGGATGCACGTCACCCGTGTGATACAGCATGAAGTGATCCACCGTCGGCAGCGCCTCGAGGATGCGCAGGGCACGCTCCGCGCCCTCGTAGGCAGGCTGAAAACCGTGGGTGGAGATGATGCGGTCATAGCCGCGATAGACGCCCGCATAGAACGACTGCCCCGTTGCGAGCGGCGCTGTGCAGTAGTAGCCGAGATCGCTCATCTCCTCGGCGAGAGTTCGGATGGAGGGCAGCAGCACGTGATTGTGCTTCTCGTTGAACACCTGCGTGTGATACGGATAGCGCCCTGTCTCGATGGAGGGAAGGGAGGGCAGCGTGTACTCTGATACCGAAAAATGATTCTCGAAAATCACGCCGCGCGCAAAAAAGCGTGCAATACGCGGCATATATTCGGCAAAGAGAGGGCGCACGGCGGGCCGGCACATGCCGTCGATGAGGAGATTCAGCACGACTTTCCTGCGGTGCGGGCTGTGCCCGAGGCGGATCGGTGTGCCGACGGCAAAGGGCGCATCGTCCGAGCGCAGGGTCGCGCTCTCATCGAGGCGAAGATAGCTGAACGCCCACTTGCCGAGATAGCCGGGATACGCCCCCGCAGCATTCTGAACCGAGAAGTCCTGATACGTCCTCGTGCCCGCCACGGGCAGAACGACGGACATATCCTCGGGCAGGTCGATACGGACAGATCCCGTCGCTTCGCGCGCCTTCTGAAGATCAAATGTCACATCCCGATCGTTAATGAAGAAGAAGGGATCGTGCCGATTCGGTTCATAGACAAGTGCCTTCGCGGAGAGAAATCCCTCGTCCACGTAGGTGCCGACCCAGTGGCGCGCCCCGGGCGCACAGTATCTGAGCGGGATCTCCTCACCGAGAAAAATATCCAGCTCGAACTGAAGCACATCGTTTTTGATGCAGACACGATCCGTCAGCAACGGTGCATAGGCGGTATGGTTCGCCGCAAGTGAAAAATGATCGAGCGCCGCGCGCTGATCCCCCGCCTCCGGGACGGTAAGGCTGAGGCTCTCCGACGGATACAGACCATGCATATACCCCTGCATTGTGAGCGCCTCGATATCGCGTCCGGCTGCCGCATAGGCGGCGGCAAGCACCTTCCACACCTCGAGGTTGACCGACCGCTGCGCGTAGGCACGCTCCCCGCAGGCGAGTGCATTTTCCGCATCGCCCTCGTGGAGGAGATACTGAGCGGCAAAGATGTCCGCGTTTACAGAATCTCCGCCCCCTCCTGATGGACACGCTGCCTCCCGATAGTCGGCGAGTCGGGCAAGAAAGTCGTCGTCGTAGGCATTGCGCTCGGCACGGTCAAGGAGGTCGTAGAAGAGTGCAGAGGCGTGCTCGTTATTGCGCCAGAATACATGAAGATCGTTCGTCATTTCTTGTCCTCTCTAAGGGAAACACTGATAGATTGCATTTCTATCTCCGTCCAAGATGCCCCTTACACCATGCTGCGCATGGTCTACACGTTCCGCGCACAGGCTCCTCCCCCGTGTCGAGCGGTCAACGTCATCCAATCACACTTCGCTTACGCTTGTGTTCTTGGGACGTTTTCCCATACGACCTGTTGCCCAATCAGCTTCGTCCTACGGACTTGCTTCTTGGACAGGTCTGCAACGGGGGAGGCTTTTATCCGTTTTCTCCCCCGAACCACTGCGGGCGCGCCGCGCGCATCGCCGGCCAGAATTCGCCGTTGTTTGCAATCTCGTGCACAATCTCTCGTGCACGCGGATAGAAGAACGCACGCAGGGCAGGGCTATCCACCGCATAGCCCTCCTCGAGCTCATGGGCGCGCGGATAGATCGCCGCCTTTGCCCCCGCAAAGTCCGCCGTCCCGTCCTCATCGACGAAGCCCTGCGTCTCAATGCGCAGGCTGTAGTCATGGGTGCGCAGGGCGAGCTTGAACGTCTGCCCCGGGAAGATCGACATGCTAAGGGCGGCGTCGCGCTTCTTCCCGCCGAAGACCGCGGGGAGATTGCCGTCGATATCGGGTGCAACGGAAAAGCCGCATAGATGCCCCAGCGTCGGATAGATATCGGTGCTGCTCGTCAGCTCGCCCGCAACAACGCCCTCGGGCACCCCCGTGCCGCGCATCATCCAGACGGCGCGCGTCGAGTTCTCGCCGATGACATCGACCACGCCGCCCTTCGGCGTGCTGAACACGGAGTTGCCGTGATCCGAGTAGAGATTCACGATGTATTCGTCCTCTGCGAAATGCTCCTCGATATAGGAGAGCAGATAGCCGATGTTTCTGTCAACGTGGGCGAGGGTTCGCCAGAACTGCTCCTGATAGATCGCGAGCTTCGGCAGACGCACACTCGCAACGCGCTCGTCGATATCGAAGAGGCGATCCGCGAGGGGGAGCTGCGTCTCCACCGCAGGGTAGAATTTGAACCCCTTCGCATTCCATGGATGTGCGTCAGAGACATGCAGATAGAGGAACTGATCCACCTCATGAAACGCCTCGAGCTGCATGAACGTCCGATCCACAGCCTCCGCCGAGGGCTGCTTCCATGTGGCAACATTCAGCAGATCATAGCCGCGCATTGCACCGCACGGGACACCCTCACTCGCCCCCATCGGCGCGGCGGCATAGTAGCCGAGATCCGACATACACTCCGAGAGCGTCTTGAAATCAGGGGGCAGCTCATGACTGTCACGCTCGTTGAACACCTGCGTATGCGTCGGATAGCGTCCCGTCTCGATCACGGGCAGCGCGGGATAGGTGCATTCGGACGTGGAAAAATGCTGGTCAAAGATCGTGCCGCGCGTGAAAAAGCGCGCAATGTTCGGCATGCAGTCGGGGAAACGCGTGCGCGCCACATTCCATGACAGCCCGTCCACAAGAAGGTTCAGCACGAGTTTCCTGCGCGCAGGGCTGTGCCCGAGTCGGATGGGCGTGCCGACCGCATAGGGGGCATCGGTGGGCGACACGAGGCGCGTCGTCCGGGCGAGACGGAAGTGGCTGAACGCCCATTTCCCGAGGTATGCCTCCTGCGTAGCGGTGGACGCCGTCTCAAATCTGAGCTCCTGCAGCCTCTCCGTCCCCGCCACGGGCAGGATGACCTCCATGCCCTCAGGCACCTCGACTGTCACCGCGCCGCGTACCTCCTGTGCCTTTTGGAGTTGGAAGGAGAAATCGCGCTGCACCTTGTCCACGAATACTGCCGTGTGACGGATCTCCTCGAGCAGTTCGCTCTTATCCGAGAGGAATTCGCCGACAGCGTAGGTGCCGACCCAGTGGCGCGCACTCCCCTCCGCCGGCGTGAGCGGCAGATGCTCCCCGACAAAGGCATCCAGTGCAAAGTGAAGTTCCTCCCCGTCAAATACAGCGCGGCTTTGCGTCGTTGGCGTCCCCGTCCCCAGTCCCGCAGCGATGGAGAGACGGTTCAGCCCCTCCCGTCCGCACTGTCGGATGAGATCCAAGGGGATCTCGGGAGAGAGGTAGAGCCCATGCGCATAGCCATACATTGTGAGTGCATCGACAGGACAATCGAGGAGCGTATAGATCTCGGCGAGCAGCTTCCACACCTCGTAGTTCACGGGGCGGCGGCGATAGGCGCGCTCCGCACAGATACACGCCATCTGTGCATCGCCCTCGTGGAGGAGATAGCGCGCGGCAAAGATGTCCGCCCGCTCGGAGTCGGGTGCAGCCTCCCGATATGCCGCGAGCTGCGCCAGAAAATCATCATTGTATGCCCCGCGCTCCGCACGCGCGAGAAGATCGTAAAAGAGGCTGCGCGCACCTTCGTCATTTTGCCAGAAAACGGCAGTATCCTCCGTCATAGCATATCCCTTTCCCTCCGAAGCAACATCGGATTCCTTTACCCCTGCGGCAGCGGGAAGGTTTCCCCGTTATTCCCAATCCCGCGCAGGAACTCCCGCACGCGCGGGTAGAAGAAGCGCCGCAACGCGGGGCTGTCCACGGCATAGCCCTCCTCCATCTCATGCGCGCGCGGATAGATTGCGACATTGGCATGCGCGAGATCGACCGTGCCGTCCATCCCGACCGTCCCTTGTGTTTCGAGGCAGAGCGTGTGCTCCTTTGATCGTGCCGCGAGCACATAGGGCTTCGTCGGATAGAGCGAGTTGCTGAACACGAGGTCACGCCCTGCGCCGCCGAAGACCTGCGGCAGTACGCCGTCCACATTTTCATCCACGGGAAAGCCGAGAAGATGCCCGAGCGTAGGATAGATGTCCACCGTGCTCGTCAGCTCGTGCACATCCACGCCCTCGCGCACGCCCGCGCCGCGCATCATCCATGCCGTACGAGTGAGCTGCGCGTCCACGATCCAGTGGTCCGTGCTGAAGATCGGAACACCGTGATCCGAGTAGAGGTTCACGAGGTACTCCTCGGGTGTGTAGTTCTCCTCCAGATAGGAAAAAAGCGTGCCGAGCGCGCGGTCAACGTTCCGTACATTCTGCCAAAAGGTTGCCTGATTGAGCGCCGTCGGGCGCAGATAGGGACTTGGCATGTTCTCGAGCGCCCCTTCGAGGCGATCTGCAAGCGGAAGGCGTGCCTGTACGGAGGAGGCTGAGGCGAATGTGCTGTTCGGCCAAGGATGCAGATCCACCGTATGCAGGAAGATAAAGTGATCCGCATCGTGCATCCCGTCGAGATACCGCATGACGCGCTCCACTCCTTCGTAGGTGGGCAGTGCGTAGGGCGTGACAATGAGGCGGTCATAGCCGCGCGTCACGCCGTTGTAGATGCCGTTGCCGTCCCCCATGAGGCTCACCGTTCCATAGCCCAGTTCCTTCATGCGCTCGGAGAGCGTGATCCTGTCCTGCGCGAGGTGCGCAACCACACGGTCGTTGAAGATACGGCTGGTTTGCGCGTACATCCCCGTCTCGATGGCGGCGAGGGAGGGATAGGTGTACTCCGCCGTGGAGAATGTCTGATGAAAGGTCAGACCCTTTTCAAAAAAACGCGCGGTCTGTGGCATATGCGCCGCGAAATCCGTGCCGAGGATTTCCCACGGGAGCGCGTCGACAAGGATGTTCAGCACGAGCGGACGGCGATGTGGGGCGTGTCCGAGGCGGATCGGTGTGCCGACAATAAAGTCGCGGTCGGAGGAGAGCGCGGTGGACTCGCTCAGACGGAAGAAATTCGGCGTGGCGGAGTTCAGCCACGAGGTATCATCGAGCGTCTTTGTCCGCACGCGCATCTCCTGTGCACCCTCCGCCGTACCAAGCACGGGCAGGACGCACGCCTCTCCCTCCGCGAGTGTGATCTCTGCGCTGCCCGGGGCGCGACGTGCGCGCATGATATCAAAGTTAAAATCTGCGCCGACATGCTCGGCAAACCCCGCCGTGTTCCGCGTCGCTGCCAGCTGCCATGCGTGTCCGCCGTGGATCTCCTGCTCCGTGTAGACGCCGACGTAGTAGGGCGGTGTGATGCCGTCCTCAGCGGGCAGGAACTCGAACGAGAACGGGGTGGGGGCGGGGCGCAGCGCGCCATCCGCGTACGTCATACGGTAGACGGCAATGGGGGCGTAGCCCGGCTTTCCCATCGCGACCGAGAGCCGATCCAGTGTCTCCTGTGTGAGCGCGTCCTTCGGGAGATCGAGGGCAATCGGGACATTGAGATAGCTCGACAGATATCCCTGCATGACGAGCGCATCCGCATGGCGTCCGAGCATCCTGTACCCGCGCGCAAGCAGCTGCCAGACCGCATGATTCGTGGGGCGGTTTTCATAGGCGCGTTCGGCGCAGAGAACGGCGTTTTCCGCATCGCCCTCGTGCAGGAGATACTGCGCGGCAAAGATGTCTGCGCGCTCGGAGTCCGGCGCCGCCTCCCGATAGGCGGCGAGTCGGGCGAGAAAGTCGTCGTCGTAGGCTTTTTCTTCTGCGCGTGCCAAAAGCTCTTGAAAGAGATCATGGGCGCGGGCATTGTTGTGCCAAAATACGCTAAGATTGTCGGTCATAGAGCTTCCTTTTTATTTCTCCGTCGGCGGCGGGAATACCTCCCCATTGTTTCCGATCTCCTGCACGAACTCCCGTACACGTGGATAGAAGAACGCACGCAGCTCCGGGCTGTCCACCGCATAGCCCTCCTCAAGCTCATGCGCGCGCGGATAGATCCCGAGCTTTGCCCCCGCAAAGTCCACTGTCCCGTCCATCCCGACCGCGTCCTCTGTCTCAAGACAGAGCGTGTGCGACCGTGCGCGGGCGGCGAGGAAGTAGGGTTTGCCCGGAAAGATCGAGTTGCTGAACGCGATCTCACGCCCTGTGCCACCAAAGATCTTCGGCAGCACGCCGTCTACATTGTCCCCCACAGGGATATCAAGCAGATGCGCGAGCGTAGGGTAGAGATCCACCGTGCTCGTCAGCTCGTCCGCGATGATCCCCTCGGGCACGCCCGCCCCGCGCATCATCCACGTTGCGTTTGTACTGTCCTCGGAGACAATGTATTGGTGCGACTGGAAGATGGAGACGCCGTGATCGGAGTAAAGACTCACGATATAGTCCTCGGGAGCATAGTGTTCCTCAAGATAGGAAAAGAGCATACCGAGCGCCCGATCCGTATCCGCAACACCTTGCCAAAAGGATGCGTGGCGAGCGGGGCTTGGCGGAAGATAGGGACTTGGCACGATGTCCTCACCGACGGTCAGACGCTGCGTGAGCGGCAGTCGTGCCTGCACGGCGGCAGGGAACTGAAACGCAGGCTGCCCGCTGGGATGTACGTCGGCAGTATGCAAGAAGATGAGTTGATCCGCATCGTCCGTGCCTGTGAGATGGCGGATCGTGCACGCGACCGCGTCATAGGCTTGATAGAAGAAGGGCTGTACGAGAATGCGGTCATAGCCGCGCATGACCCCGGTGTAGATCCCGGCTCCCTCACCCGCGAGGACGGACGTGGCATAGCCGGCATCGCGCATCCGCTCGGCGAAGGTGATGATGTTTTGGTCGAGCGCATAGGCAATTTTGTCCTGAAAAATCTGCGTGTGATGGACGTACATTCCCGTCTCGATGTTGGGAATGGAGGAATAGGTGTGCTCTGCCGCAGAGAAATGCTGCGTGAAGATCGTCCCTTTTTGAAAGAAGCGATGCGTTAGCGGCATAGATGCGGCAAAGTCCTGCCCGATGATCTTCCACGGGAGGGCATCGACGAGGATATTCAGCACGAGTTTTTTCCGTGTGGGACTGTGTCCGACGCGGATCGGCGTGCCGACGATGAACGCCGCATTGGAGGAGAGGACCGCGCTCTCCGTGAGACGGAAATAGTTTGTTGTCGCCGGACTGATCCACGCCTCCCCATCGACCGATGCTGTCTTGACACGAAGCTGCTGTGGTATTATCGGTACCTGCAGCTTCCCCGTCCCCATGATCGGGAGGATGATTTCGGATGGCGTTTCAAGGTCAATCGTCACAGCAGACGATACGCGCCGCGCACGCATCAGATCAAAGACCATATCGCCCCCGCCAAAGACGGCACAGCCCGGTTCGGTGCGTACCGCCTCTGCCTGCCACGTCTTTGCCCCGAACAGCCCCTGTTCCGTATAGACCCCTACATAGTAGGGCGGCCGATCAGCTGCGTCCTGCGGCAAAAACTCTCCCATAAACATCCCTGCACGGCTTCGCCGGAGTTCGCCATTCTCATCCAGACTGAGGCGATGCGTGCAGAGGGGCGCACGTATCGGAAGACCGAGCGCGATGGACATGCGAGCACACACATCCTCTGTCAGCACATGACAGGGACAGGAAAGAGAAAACGACAGCTCGAACAGATTTCCCCTGCGGCACTGCATGACGAGTGCCTCCGCATAATGTCCCGTAGCATTGTATGCGTGTTCGAGTGCCTGCCAGACACATGGTTCGAGCGGACAAACGCGATATGCCCGCTCCGCACAGATGCACGCCGTCTCTGCATCCCCCTCGTAGAGGAGGTACTCGGCGGCGAAGATGTCCGCGTGCGCCGCATCGCCCCCTGCCTCCCGATAGGCGGCGAGTCGGGCGAGAAAATCATCATCGTATTCCTCGCGCTGCGCGCGGGCAAGGAGGTCGTAAAAGAGTGCACGGGCGCGTTCGTTGTTTTGCCAAAATACCGTGAAATCGTCCATCATGAGATTCCTTTCTGTGGTTGATCTCCCTCTGCTCTTCATGGCGCCCCTCCACCATGCCGCGCATGATCTCCCTCCCCCGCACCGGCGAGGAAGGCTTTTATGACGCGTTCAGTGCTTCCTCAAGCACGCGGAAGAAGCCCGCAATGTCGGGCGCATCGATCGCCCCGAGCGCGCAGAGGCGGAACGTCGCCGCGCTCTGCATCTTGCCGGGGTAGATCGTATAGCCACGCTCATAGCAGTAGTCGTGCACGCGTGTGAAATCAAAGTCCTGCGGATACTCCACCGCAACGACCAGCCCCGACTGGATCGCGCGCGGAATCGCTTCCTTCAGCCCGAGCTTTGCAAGTCCCGCGTGGATGGCGTCGATTGTGCGCGTGTGGCGCGCCCATTTCTTCGCCGCACCCTCGGCGAAATACTCCGCAAGCGCGCGCTTTGCCGCATAGACCGTCTGCACGGGCGGGGTGAACCGCATCTCGCCCGTCTGCTCGAATCCCGTATGCTGCATGACGAGGTTCGTGTAGTAGGAGCGCACAGGATACGCCTTTGCCGCTGCGAGCACGGCCTTTTTCGCCAGCACAAACGAAAGTCCCGTCATGCCTTGGATGCCCTTCTGCGCCGAGGACATACACACGTCGATGTTCATCTCATCGACGGAGAACGGGAGCATCGCATAGGTCGAGATCGTGTCCGCAATCATGACAGCGCCGTGCGCATGCGCGAGCGCACCGATCTCCCGCACGGGGTTCAGGATGCCCGTGCCCGTCTCCTGATGCGTCGTGTAGACGGCGGAGATATCGGGGGTTTCATCCAGTACCCGCTCGACCACCGCAAGATCGGGCAGACCGTCCACGGGGAAGGAGAGGTCGATATGCGGCACGGAATACGCACGCGCCATCTCTGCCGCCCGCGCGGAATACGCCCCATTGTTGACGATGAGGAGCTTTCCGTCAGCGGGGATGAGCGAGCTGACGCACGCGTCCATGCAGATCGTACCCGAGCCGCAGAAAAGGACGGTCGTCCACTCCGCTTCATTTGCGTGGACGACCTTTAACAGATCTGTGCCCAGCTCCCGCATGAGCGCACCGAACTCACGCTCGCGCGGACAGATGTCGGGAACGAGCTGCGCACGCTTGACCGTATCGGTCGTTGTCGCGGGACCGGGGTTGAGGAGAATGTTGCGTTTGATGTCCATAGGTCACTTCCGATACATAAAACAGGTGAAGATAAACGGCGTGTTCCAGTAATTTGCCATTTCGAGATTTGGGAATACGAGACGCAGATCGTGTTCCCGCGCAAAGTCCTCGAAGAACTCTCTGCGGAAGAAAAGGCGTCCCAGCCCCTCATAGCGTTCATCGTAGTTCGGGATGTTCGCGCGGCGGAACGCGAGATAGTCCTGCCGTTTCGTGCGGTCGTGCAGCTCCGTAATGCCAATCGCATGCCGACTCTTTGCGAGCATCCGCTCAAGGACGCGTGTGGCGTAGTCATGGTCGGGGAAATAGGAGAAGACGCCGCAGGAGTAGACCGCATCGTATTTCTCCTCCGTCGGGATATCCGCCGCCTCCATCGCTCCCATCTCGCGTGCGTTGGGAACGACAGCATGCGCCGTTTCGATCAGCCCCTCGGCGTAGTCCGAGCCGCCGACAATCATCCCCTCGCGCTGCATGAGGTACATATTCGCTCCCGCGCCGCAACCCACCTCGTAGACCGACTTGCCCGGCGTGAGATCGAGCAGTTCCACGAGCCCCGCGTGAAAGTTCAGAAAAGAGTCGAGCGGTACGCCGCCCTCCATCACATCGTAGCCGTTGAGCCGTTTCAGCTCGAGATAAACGTGTTCCCAGTCGCCGTCGAGTTCGCCCGTGACGGGCTTCCTGCGGTTCCAGATCTCTTTCCATTTATTTCCCAATTACATGACCTCAATCAGTCTGATGATGTCCTTGATCGGCAGGAGTGTGCTGTCGATCTCGTGCGCACGGTGGTGGACGAGGATGGAGCGCGCCGCGTTCTCCATTGCGGGGAAGGCGCTGCGCGTGAGCTGGTTCGCGTAGATGACGATGCGCACGCCGTGCGCTGCGAGCTCCGCCTCCGTCACCGTGTTGTAGGAGGAGGGAACCGCAACGATGGGGATATCAGGGTGCTTTGCGCGGAACACATCGCAGAATGCAATGACCTCGTCGGGCGATTTGGCGCGCGAGTGGATCATGATGCCGTCCGCGCCCGCCGCGACGTAGCCCTCTGCGCGTACAAGGGCATCGTCAAGCCCTTTTTCGAGGATCAGGCTCTCGATGCGCGCGATGATCATGAACTCCTCCGTGCGCTGCGCCGCCTTGCCCGCCGCGATCTTCTCGGAGAAGTTCTCGATCGTGTCCTGCGTCTGCGCGACCTCCGTGCCGAAGAGCGAGTTGCGCTTCGCGCCCGTCTTGTCCTCGATGATGACAGCGGAGACGCCAAGGCGCTCAAGCGTGCGGACGTTGTACGCGAAATGCTCCGCCGTGCCGCCCGTGTCCATATCGAGGATGATGGGCTTCGTCGTCACGTCCATGACCTCGTTGATGGTCTGGATGCGGTCGGAGAGGTCGACCAGCTCGATGTCGGGCTTGCCGCGCGAAGTCGAGTCGCAGAGGCTCGAGATCCACATGGCATCGAACTGGTCGAGCCCGCCGTCGCTTTCGACGACGGTTTTCTCCGCGATCAGCCCCGTGAGTCCGTTGTGCACCTCGATGGTCTTCACGATGGGAACGATCGCGAGGAGGCGGCGCAGCCGTCCGCGCCGCGCCTCGGGCATGGCGAGCTGCTCGCGCATCCGCCAGTCGATGTTGCGTACCTCGGCATTCTCCGTGTACGGCGGCTCGACGAGCTCCCCGCCATAGCGCGCAAGGCACGCGAGGACGTTCTTGCGGATGGAGGACTCAGGGCCCTGCGCCCAGTTGCTCCCGTGCACAACGTAGTCGGGGCGCAGGCGGTCCAGGATCTCGTCGTACATGATATGCTCCTGCACGACAACCTCCGCGACCTCGGGGAGGACGCGGATCATCTCCATGCGCTCGGCGAGCGTCTTCGTCGGAAAGCGGTTGTAGCGCACCATCTCCGCATCGGAGAGCACGCCCACCGTCACCTCGCCCAGCTCCGCAGCCGCACGCAGGAGGTTCCGATGCCCCTCGTGGATGATATCGGTGCAGAAGCAGGTGTAGACTCTTTTCATATTTCGTTTCCCTCTATTCCCGTTTTAGTATTTATGCCTCCCCCGTCGCGACGGGGGAGGTGGCACGCGTCAGCGTGACGGTGGGGGCGCCGGTGGCTTGTACGCATCTCCGACGATAGAAAAACTCTGCTGCCCAAAGCGCCCCTTCCACCGCTCTCGCGGTCCCCCTCCCCCTCTGCGGAGGGGGGAGGCTTTTAGGCTGCGGCATATTAGCCTCCCCCGTCCCGACGGGGGAAGCTTATTTCCCTCTTACCCGCTCCTCCAGTGCCCGCAGCTCCTCCACCGTGTCGATCTCCCACACATCTGTGCGTGTGCACTCCCTGATATATACATCGCATTCATGGGGGAAATACTTCAGCATAATTTCGTCCCAGTAGAGCTGACGGTAGCGCTCCTCGCGGTAGAGCTCATTCGCGCATTTCGCGAGCAGCCGTCCGTCCTCCGCCGTCCAGTAGGACAGCCCGAGCATCTGATGACAGGGGTGATCGCTTGCCGTGTCAATGTGTGTGATCTTCCCCGCCGCATCCGTATCAAAACACCAGTCGTCCGTCGATTCGACAGGAAATGCGATGTAGTTCGTGCGCTCCTGCGTGGGCGTGATGACGGCGGGATTCGCGAGATAGAGATCCCCCTCAATGACGTAGCTGTCCGCGAGCAGTCCCGCACGCCCCGCAAGCGCAATCGAGGAGATATTATTTGCCGCCATCCAGTCGGGATTGTCGATATAGGAAAGATGCGGGTATTCTGCGTGGAGCATGTCAAATGCCGCGCCGCAATACCCCCGCACAATAGTAATCGACGAAACCCCCGCCGCGTTAAGCGCATCGAGGATGGTCGCGATGATCGGCACACCATTCACAGGCACGAGCGGCTTGGGTACGCGATCCGTCAGCGGCGAAAGCCGTGAGCCGCGTCCCGCCGCCAGAATCACGGCACGGGTCACGCGATGTGCTGCCATCAGCACAGCCCCATCTTTCGCATCGTCTTACGGAGTGTCTTTTCCGCGATGTGCGCGGCGCGTTCCGCACCGCGTGCAATCTCAGCATTGAGATACGCTTTGTCCGCAAGGAGGCGCGCGTAGTTCTCGCGGATCGCGCGCAGTTCCTCCGCGACCACCGTGCCGACGGCAGTCTTGAAGTCGCCGTAGCCCTTGCCCGCGAACTCCGTTGCAATCTCGTCCATCGACCTGCCCGTCACAGCGGCGTAGATCGTCATCAGATTGTTGATACCGTCCTTGCCCTCGCGGAACGCAACCTCCGCCTCGCTGTCCGTCACAGCGGACTTGAATTTCTTCAGAATCGTCTTCTCATCGTCGAGGATATAGATTGTCGCCTTTGCGTTCTCATCTGACTTGCTCATCTTTGCCGTCGGTTCCGCGAGACTCATGACGCGCGCGCCCGCCTTTGGGAAGTAGCCCTCGGGCAGACGGAACGTCTCGCCGTAGACGTGGTTGAACCGCGCGGCGACATTGCGCGTGAACTCGAGGTGCTGCGTCTGATCCGCACCGACGGGCACGTAGTCCGCCTGATAGAGCAGGATGTCGCCCGCCATCAGCGCAGGATAGGTAAAGAGCCCCGCGTTGATATCCTCGGGGTGCTTTGCAGATTTATCCTTGAACTGCGTCATGCGCGTGAGGTCGCCGAACGGGCTGAGGCAGGAGAGCATCCACCCCATCTGCGCGTGCGCGGGCACGTGACTCTGGATGAAGACGAGACTCTGCTCCGGGTCGAGCCCGCACGCGAGCAGCAGCGCGAACGCCTCACGGCTCGCCTTGCGCCGTGCGGCAGGATCATGATACACCGTCAGCGCGTGCAGGTCGGCGACAAAATAATAGCAGTCATACTCCTCCTGCAAGCGCCGCCAGTTCTTCACCGCGCCGAGATAGTTGCCGAGGGTGAATGTGCCGGTGGGCTGGATGCCGCTCAGGATGATCTTGCGGCGGGAGGTGACTGCGTCCTTTTCGTTCATGACGTTCCTTCCTTTATCTGTAAAATGTTTCTCTATTATATACCATTAAGGAAGCACTGATAAATTCAGCACCGCCATCTTGACGCATCTTTTTTGCCCGCACTGTGTCGGCAAATCCTCCACATAGCCTCTGCTATGCGTCCGGTTTGCCTCCTAGTTCGGACGAAAAATCTACGCCAATTTGAGGGTCTATTTTATCAGCGATTCCTTAAAGCGGGATAAGCAAAGGGAGCGACACGGCAGGATTGCCCCCGCCTCAGTCCCCCATAATGCCCGCCATCCTGAGGAGATACTGCGCATTCGTCGTGCGGCAGCGCCCCGCGCGAATCTTGAAGTCGAAGAGAATCTTGTCCCCCTCGTAGTGCTCCTCAAAATGCGCGTTCTCCACGGGCACGCCCTCGCGCCCGAGATCGCAGAGCTCGAAGTCATGCGTCGTCACAATCGTAATTGCGTGCGGCAGGGTCAGACGACGGATCGCCGCACGCGCGCCGACAATGCGGTCGGCGGAGTTCGTCCCGCGAAAGATCTCGTCTATGAGAATCAGCATCGGACGCCCGCGCTTGCTGTACGTCATCATCTTCTTGATGCGCAGGAGCTCCGCGTAGAACGTCGAGATCCCGCCCGCGAGATCATCGCTGATCTGGATGGAGGTGTAGACCGCCATCGGCGTGAGCGCAAAGGACTGTGCACACACAGGAGCGCCGGCGTATGCCAAAACAGCGTTAGAGCCAAGCGTTCGCATATACGTCGTCTTACCCGACATATTCGAGCCCGTGATGACAAGCGTGCCCGCAGAGAGATGCGCATCGTTCGGCGTTGCCGCCTCCTCGGAGATCACGAGCGGCATTGCCCCCTCCGCCGCGAGCTG
This sequence comes from Selenomonas sp. oral taxon 126, assembly GCF_001683335.1. GTDB lineage: Bacteria > Bacillota > Negativicutes > Selenomonadales > Selenomonadaceae > Centipeda. The sequence goes on along the minus strand of NZ_CP016201.1, from coordinate 920,999 downwards.
CGGCGCATCCCCCTCGAGGAACGTCGGGAACGTGTGCACCGCGCGCGTATGTCCGATCCGCGCGAGTGAGAGCAGCACCTCCACCTCCGCCCAGACCTTCAGCCAGCCCGCAGCAGCGGCGCCCGCCTGTATGCGCCAATGCGAGAAATACGCCATGCAGTGCAAATCCCAGAGAAGCGCACCGTTCGCCAGAAAGAAAAAAAGCACATTCCGTCGCATCGCCACACACTCCGCGAGCGTTGTCAGACGGCTCTGCGCCTGTGTTGCGCGCACGGGCGCAAAGAGCGGCGCAAGCACCTCGCCGAACGCCTCCCCGCGCAAAGGGGCGCGCTCGAGCGTGCGGAAGATCCGCCCGTAGAGTCTGAGTTCCCGCGCCATATGTCCGAGCGGTGCGAGTTCCCGCTGCGTACGCGGATAGAACGCCATTGCCACCGTCAGATTGAACATGAAGAGCACAATCGGAATCGTCCACGCACCGTGGAAGAACGCCGCCCAGAGAAAGGAAAGAACAAAGGCGTTTGCAAATACGATGCCAATACAAGAGATGAGCTTTAGCGATCCTTTGAGCGGATGTGCGAGTTCCTTTGCCAGTTCGCGTGTATCGTGACCGTCCGGCAGACGCGCCCCGCGCGCCTCCAGCTCAATGCAGAGCAGCGGATGTGCAAGCAGCTCCGCCACCGCCGCCTGCCGCCTACGTGTACGATCGAGATCACGCGGGGTTGCCGTGAGCGCCGCCGCAAGCCGCTCGCGTCCCGCCTGCGTGCGCGCCGCGCAGAGATACTGATAGAGCGATGCCGTGCCGAAGATATGCAGATCGCGGTCGGGCGGGCGCTTCTCCTTGGCGTAGCCGGCACCGTCCTCGGGCAGATGCTTCCACGCCCCCGAGAATCGCTCGAGATAGCCCGCCGTGACGGCAAGATACGCCTTTGTCAGGAGGCGCAGCCGCTCCAGTTTCCGATGACGCGCCACAAGCACGACAAAGAGCAGCAAAAGGAAGCCGCCCAGCATGAGCTCTGCGGGCGACGAGACATCATAGCCGTGGATGACTGCAGCGAGCATTGCGGGAAAGACAAGTGTGCGCGCGAGGATGTAGCGCGTCCGTTGCCTATTCTGTGAACGTTCGAGCGCGAGCGTATTCTCCCGCACATTTTCATAGAACAGTTTATTCAAGAGGAGACTCCTTCTCAAAATTGATGATAATCGTATTATAGCATAGCTTCCCCCCTCTTGTAGACAATTTTTCCCGAAACTGTTACAATAGGTACGAGATGGGAGGGATGTTCATGCAGGATCTGAGCGCAGCCATCCGTCGCACGGAGGCAGCCATGCGCGCCCTCGAAGCGCGCATGCAGCACGCTGTCGGCGACCTCGACTACGAATCCTATCTCCACGAGAAGCGCGCCCTCACCGCCGCACTCCTCGCCCTCCGAAAGCGACGGGAGCGCGAGGAGAATGCATTCAGTTAGGGAAGCACTGAAACAACACCTTTCCTCCGCCGATAAAATGGTGGAGGTTTTTTATTTCCTCAGCTTTACAATAAATACAAAACAATTATATAAAATAGCGATAAATAACTATAAATTAGAATAAATACCGATAGAAAATCACCTCATTCCCGCAGATTTTCCCTTGAAAAAGGCTTTCATATCGTCCATAATAAGAACAAGACCAAAGATTTATAAAGGAGTACCACCATGAAAGAATCTGCCTGCGCCGCCGTCGACACGCTCATTGCGCGCTATCCCGCGCTCGAGCCATGCGGCGGAGATATCCGTGCCGCCATTGAGGCACTCGTCCTTTGCTACCGTACGGGCGGCAAGCTCATCGTCTGCGGAAACGGCGGCTCTGCCTCGGATGCCGAGCACATCGTCGGCGAGCTGATGAAGGGCTTCCTCCTGCCGCGCCACTTGGGCGAGGATATGCTTGATAAGCTGCACGCGGTCTGCGATGTGACGGATCCGAAGACCGTTGACTACTTCATGCAGAACCTGCAGGGCGCACTCCCCGCGATTTCGCTGCCCTCGCAGCTCGCGATCAGCACGGCGTTCTCGAACGATCAGGCGCCCGACCTCACCTTTGCCCAGCAGGTCTTGGGACTCGGAAAGCAGGGGGACGTTCTCCTCGGCATCACAACCTCGGGCAACTCGAAGAACGTGCTCTATGCCTTCCGCATGGCGCAAGCGCTCGGCCTCACGCCCATCGCCCTCACGGGCGCCTCGGGTGGAAAATGCGTCTCGGGCGGCTACGCTGACATCACGATCAAGGCGCCCGCCGAGGAGACGTACAAGATTCAGGAGTATCACCTCCCCATCTACCACACGCTCTGCATCGCCGTCGAGGAGGAATTCTTCGGCGCGGAGTAGGGGCTGTGCAAAGCGCCCCTTCCACCATGCTGCGCATGGTCCCCCTCCCCCGCTGTGGCAGGGGAGGCAAAGGGTGCGCTATGCCGAATGCTATGTATACCGTGCGATGCCCCCTAAGCGAACCCTAGTGGAGCAAGCGGAAACGAGGACACGTTCTGCCCCCTGCGGATTTCTTTCGTCCAAGCGCGCAGCGCGCGTTTAAGGAAGCACTGATAAATTCAGCACCGCCATCTTGACGCATCTTTTTTGCCCGCACTGTGTCGGCAAATCCTCCACATAGCTTTTGCTATGCGTCCGGTTTGCCTCCTTGTTCGGACGAAAAAATCTACGCCAATCTGACGGACTTCATTTTATCAGCGATTCCTTAAGAACTCCGCAGGTATTTAGGCAGATAAGTGTCCGACCGCTTGCGTAACTAAGCGTTCGCGCGGGGGTACGCACGGTATAAAGACACCTGAATACAAAGGAGGAATCCCCATGCCACTCACCCACGAGGATTTCATGAAGCTCGCGAACGGCAGCGACATCCGCGGTGTCGCCGTCGCGGGCGTTGCGGGCGAGCCCGTCACCCTCACCCCCGAGGCGGCAAACCGCATCGCCGCAGGCTTCGTCCGCCTGCTCACGGAGAAGACGGGCAAGCAGCCCGCCGAGCTGCAGATCGCCGTCGGCCACGACTCGCGCATCTCCGCGCTCGCCATCAAGGACTGCGTGCTCACGGGACTCACCCACACGGGCGCGCACGGCATCGACTGCGTCCTCGCCTCCACCCCCGCCATGTTCATGGCGACCATCTTCGAGGACACGGCGGCGGACGGCTCCATCATGATTACGGCGAGCCACCTCCCCTACAACCGCAACGGGCTGAAATTCTTCACCGCCGCCGGAGGCGCGGACAAGGAGGACATCAAGAAGATCCTCACCTATGCCGCCGAGGCACAGGAGGCGCACGGCACCCTCGACAACGTGCTGAAATTCGACCTCATCGGCCGCTACAGCGAGCACCTCGTCCAGAAAATCCGCACGGCGCTTGGCGGCGCGGAGAAACCACTCGCGGGCATGCACATCGTCGTCGACGCGGGCAACGGCGCGGGCGGCTTCTTCGCGGGGCGCATCCTCACCCCGCTCGGCGCGGATACCAAGGGCAGCCGCTACCTCGACCCCGACGGGCACTTCCCGAACCACGTACCGAACCCCGAGGATCCAAAGGCAATGCTTGCCATCAAGGAGGCGGTCATCGAGAATGACGCCGACCTCGGGCTCATCTTCGACACCGACGTTGACCGCATGAGTGCTGTCCTCGCCGACGGCACGGATGTCAGCCGCAACGCCCTCATCGCCATGATGGCGGCAATCCTCGCGCCCGACTACCCCGGCTCCACCATCATCACCGACTCCGTCACCTCCGACGGCCTGCACGACTTCCTCGAGCAGGAGCTGCACCTGAGGCATCTGCGCTATATGCGCGGCTACAAGAACGTCATCAACGAGTGCATCCGCCGCAATGAGGCGGGCGAAGTCTCCCCGCTCGCGATCGAAACCTCGGGGCACGGCGCGCTCTCGGAGAACTACTACCTCGACGACGGCGCGTACCTCGCGGTCAAGCTCATCATCGCAGCCGCAAAGGCACGCGCTGAGGATCGCACACTCGACGATCTCATTGCCGCGCTCCGCCACCCCGCCGAGGCGCGCGAGATCCGCATCAAGATCATGGGTGTGGACGACGCGAAGGCATACGGCAAGGAGGTTCTCGCCGCATTCGAGGCACGCGCGCGCGAAAAGGGGCTCACGATTGCAGAGCCCTCCTACGAGGGCGTGCGCATCGTCTTTGCGGGCGGCTGGGCGCTGCTCAGGATGTCGCTACACGATCCGAACATGCCGCTCAACATCGAGGCGGATGCCGCAGACGGTGCGGACGAGATCGAGCGCACGGTCAAGGAGCTCATTGCGGGCTTTGACGCCCTCGACCTCTCCGGATTCCAAAACTAGGGAATCGCTGATAAAATGAAGTCCGTCAGATTGGCGTAGATTTTTCGTCCGAACAAGGAGGCAAACCAGACGCATAGCAAAGGCTATGTGGAGGATTTGCCGACGAAGTGCGGGCAAAAAAGATGCGCTAAGATGGCGGTGCTGAATTTATCAGTGCTTCCCTAGCCATACTTCCCCAACATCGGGGGCTGTTGCACGAAGTTGTTTTGACTCCGTACAACAGCCCCTGTTCGTGTTAGCGCTCAAGGCGCCCCTACCACCGCTTTGCGGTCCCCCTCCCCCGTGACGCACGGGGGAGGCTGGAATTATGGCATCTTAGCTTCCCCCGTCGCAACGGGGGAAGTGGCGAGCGTAGCGAGCCGATAGGGGCGTTCGTGCAACAGCCCCTTTTCATGACCGCCTTCATTTTATCAGTACTTCGCTAAAGAATTTATCAAGCACTTTCATATTTAATAGTATCCACTTCCATAATTTTATGCTATAATAACTACATTATTTTGGTTGCATGTATTTATAGGAAAATAAACCTCTTTTCCCTAGGACATAACGCCGAGGAGACCATCTGTGACATGACAAAAATCGTTCAAATGATATGGGGCAACCGCGTCACGCTGCTGTGCGTGGCTGCAGTTGCGGCATTGGCTGTACTCTCGTGGCGCACGCTTGCCATCTCTCCATACACCCCACAGCAGGCGGAGTATGCCGTCATCGAGGGCAGCCCCGAGTACAATGACATCATCGGGTTCGACCCCGAGAACTTCGACTGGCAGCCCTACAACTTCCCCACCCCGCCGCCCATGCCGGAGGGTACAAAGACCGTCTATCTCTCGTGGAAGATTCCCGAGACGACCCCACTCTTCGTCAATCACCTGCTTTTTACAACGACGAATCAGGATGCCTACGTCTACCTCGACAACGAACTCATCTATATGCACGGCAACTGGCTGCAGCTCACGGACTCGCGCGGGCGAACGATGCACTTCATCCATGTGGACGAAGGCTTCGCGGGCAAGCGACTCACCATCATGCTGCACTCCGGCTATGCGAACTGGCTGGGGAGCCTCGACTACTTCTATATCGGCAGCGAAAACGCCCTCATCCGCAAAATCGGCCTTGCCGATGCCATCTACACGGCGAGCCTCTCCATCGCCCTCTCCCTCATTGTATTCCTCGTCATGGATCTCATCTGGCGCGGCATCCACGCACGACGCAAAATACAGCTCTACCTCATTGGCTTCCTCGTGAGCTTCATCCTGTGGACGTCGGGCACATCCTCCTTCTTCTCACGCCTCATCGGCTTCCCCGAACTCTGGTGGGAACTCCACCTCATCATGCTCTACATCATGCCGCTCGCATTTGCGAAGATCACGCAGGAGATCACATCTCTCAGATATTCTACAATCATACGCGGTATAACAGTTGTCTATGCCCTGCTCTTTATCGTCGCCACCATCAGCGAGATCAGCGGATTCGACGGCTATATGAACCTGCTCTTCCTCTTCTACCCCATTCTCTTCATCAGCGCGCTCGTCCTCGCCTATACCCTTCTGCGCTCAGACTGGAATGAGAATCCCGCCTGCCGCTACGGGCTCATCGCCATGATCTCCCTGACCGTCTTTGTCGGCATCGACGCTCTGCATTGGGAATACCACCGGCTCGCATCCGTGGTCTCGACTACGGTCTTCTCCATCTACTCGACCATCCCGTTCGTCTTCTTCCTCATCCGCGAACAGATGCAGAAGGATGCCCGCCTCGCCCAGCAGAACGAGACACTCGCGCGCGAGCTGCAGGAATCGCAGAACGAGGCGGTGCGTGACTTCCTCACGGGCGCGTACAACCGCCACCAGCTCGCGGACGGCATTGCGAAATTCTCCGCACTCGCCAATACACGCGGCTTCAACTTCTCGTTTGCCATCTTCGACGTGGATCACTTCAAGACCGTCAACGACACGCGCGGTCACCTCGGCGGTGACAAGATCCTGAGGCAGATCGCCGATACCGTGCGCGCAAAGACGGATCGCCGACACATCTTCATCCGCTATGGCGGCGACGAATTCATCCTGCTCGCCCTGCACCACAATCTCGCGCAGATGGTCACACTCTGCGAGGAACTGCGCAAGGATCTCGAGCAGACACTCGACGGGGTCACCATGAGCTTTGGTGTCTCCACATGGCATGGCACAAACGACCGTATGGCATCGCTGATGGAACGCGCCGACCGTGCCCTCTACCTCTCGAAGGAAAAGGGGCGCAACGCCGTCTCCGGCGAAAATGAGTGTCCGCCCGAACCCGAGAACGCAAATCCCGACACCTAAGGAATCGCTGATAAAATGAAGTCCGTCAGATTGGTGCAGATTTTTTGTCCTATCGAGGAGACAAACCGGACGCATAGCAGAGGCTATGTGGAGGATTTGTCGACACAGAGAGGGCGAAAAAGATGCGCCAAGATGATGGTGCTGAATTTATCAGTGCTTCCCTAACCCCAATACAAGAAAAAGGGGCTGTTGCACAAAGTCATTTTGACTCCGTACAACAGCCCCGATTTTTTCTTTTATCCCTTGTTTTCACTCAATAATATTCGTATTCTTTTTCATTTTCCTATTGTTCTATATCTAACAGATATGGTATAATAAAGGCAAATATCCGAGAATGATCGCATCCACACCTCTCCCCGAAGGGGGTGCTGACCCATGAATAAAATTCGTGCTTTTCTGCGGGGAAACGTACTCACCCTGCTCTGCGTATCGCTCCTCATCGGAGCCTCCATACTCGCATGGCGTCTGCTCGCGACGCCGCTCGACCCCTATATGCACGCGGAGTATGCCATCATGAAGGGGGAACCCACGTACAAGGACATCATCGGCTTTCGTGCGGGCAGAATGGACTGGCAGGAGTATGACTATCCCGCCCCGCCGCCTATGCCCGCAGGGACAACGACCGTCTATCTCTCGTGGCGCGTGCCGCTCTCGGCGCGGTTCTTCAACGAACACATCCTCTTTGCAACGACGAATCAGGATGCCTATGTCTACGTCGACGACGAACTCGTCTACATGCACGGCGACTGCAGTCAGCTTACAGC